>CAZTYD010000044.1:0-6965 GCA_964618035.1 uncultured Candidatus Peribacteria bacterium | reverse complement strand
ACCTCCTCCCACGTCTCCCGCACCACCGTCACGTGCCCCAACTTGCGCCCCGGCCGCGGCTCCTTGCCGTAAAGGTGCACGTGGGTGCCGGGAACCGCGGCGAGGGATTCCTCCGAGGGAAGCGAACCGATCAGATTCACCATCGCAGAGGGCCGCGCGATGTCGGTCGACCCGAGCGGCATGCCCGTGATGGCACGCAGGTGGTTCTCGAACTGGCTCGTGGCCGCCGCCTCGATGGTCAGGTGGCCGGAGTTGTGCACGCGCGGCGCCATCTCGATGGCCATCAAGGCATCGCCCACTTGGCAGAACTCGATGGCGAGCACGCCGACGTACGAGAAGGTTTCAAGGATGGATCGGGCGTACTGCTGGGCCGTGTGCTGCAGTGCATCCGTCGCGCGCGCCGGCGCGCGCGACACGCGGAGAATCCCCTCCCGGTGCACGTTCTCGATGAGCGGGTAGAAGGCGATCTCCCCCATGCGGCCGCGCACGGAGAGGAGCGACACTTCGCGATCGAATGGAATGAACTTCTCCACCAATAGCGGCACATCGCCGATTCTCTCCCACGCCGACACAAGATCTTCCGCGGAGCGGAGAACCGCTTGCCCCTTGCCGTCGTACCCTTGCCGTCGGGTCTTCAGCACGGCGGGAACATGCAGATCCTGGAGCGCAAATTGCAAATCATCGAGCGAGTCGACGCGCGCGAACGCGGGCGTGGGAATGCCGAGCGACTCGAACGTGGTCTTCTCGTCGAAACGATCCTGCGCGACGGCCAGGATATCCGCGCCCGGGAACACCGGAAGCTTCGATGAGAGGAATGCTACGGAGCTCGCGGGAACGTTCTCGAAATCGAATGTGAGCACGTCGCAGCCCTCCGCCAGTTCCATCAGCGCGTCTCGATCGTCGTAAGCGCCTTCCACGAGCGTCCCGACGGTGCGAGCGGGAGCCGCTGGCGATGGATCTAGAATGCGAAACCTCTGCCCCATCGGCTTGCCGGCTTGTCCCAGCATCTGCGCCAGCTGGCCGCCGCCGACGATGCCGATGATCATGAGCGCTTCGCGGAACGCTTCTTGGTCTTCGATTCCGCCTTTGACGGATCGCCCTGTTCCATCACCGTCTTGGTCTGCTCGGCGCGGAATGCGCGGACCGCTTCGCGGATGTGCGGGTGCGCGGAGCCGAGAATTTCCGCCGCGAGCAGCGCCGCATTGATCGCGCCCGCCCTGCCGATGGCGAGCGTCCCCACGGGGATCCCGCCCGGCATCTGCGCGATGGAGAGGAGCGAGTCGATGCCCTTGAGCGCCTTGGTCTCGACCGGTACGCCCAGCACGGGCAGCAGCGTCATGCTCGCCGTCATGCCGGGCAGGTGCGCCGCGCCGCCGGCCCCCGCGATGATCACCTGCAGCCCGCGCTCCTCGGCCGCCTTCGCGTACGCGTAGAGGAGATCCGGCGTGCGGTGCGCCGACACGACTTTCTTCTCGTACGGCACGCCTAATCGCTCGAGCATCTCCGCCGCGTGCCGCATCGTCTCCCAATCGGACGTGGAACCCATGATGATGCCGACGAGGGGGGAGGGGGAGGACATGGAGGGAGCATAGCATGGGGAAGGCAGAAGGCAGAAGGCAGATACTTCCTTCCGTCCTGCCTTTCTTGCCTTCTGCCTTACTTTCCCCTCACGCTCCCCACTACCATCCGCGTCGTCTCGCCGGCGTCCGCGAATCCGAGCACGAGCGCGCTGTCCGGACCGAGTGCCCGCAGGTAGCGGTGCGGCAGGAGACCGTCGCCCGGCTCTGCGAGCGTGAGGTGATCGTAGTCGTTGCCGCCCACGGTGACTTTCTCCCACGTGAACGTGCGCGGCGACATCAGCGCGCGCACGTAGAACTGCAGCCACGTCTCGCCGGTCTGTCGCGCCGCGGTGGCCGACGAGAGTACTTCGGCCGTCATGAGCGTCTTGCCGTCCTTTCCGTACTCCCGCACATCCCCGACCGCAGCCACCGGGCTGGCGAGATGGTCCTTCGCGGTGAACGCGGTCCAATCGCCGGGGAGATCGATGGTGAATTCTCGGCCCTTCCCCTCGTGCGTCTGCAGGCCGGTCGCGGCCGGCAACGTCGTCGCCGTCGGCGGAGCAGTCTCCTGCTTGGCGCACGATACGACGAAGACGCTGAGCGCGAGCGTCGCGGTGAGTGCCTGTCTGTAGGACAATGCCATAAGCGCCAGTGTACCCCACGCGTCGGCCGCGACAAATCAGCGCAACTGCTCGATGGCCGAGAGCGCGGCGCGGTTCTGGGGGTCGTAGCGCAGGATATCTTGAAACTGTCGGCGCGCGCCGTCGGTGTCGCCCGAGGCGTGGAGCAGCAAACCCAAGTTGATGTGCGCCGGCGTGTAGTCGTCCTGCAGACGCAGCGCCGCCGCGTACTCTTTCTTCGCGTCGTCCGGCCGCCGCATCTTCTCGAAGAGGACGGCGAGATTATAGTGCGCCTGCATGAAATCCGGCGCGATCTCGACGGCCTTCTGGAAATCCTTCAGCGCTTCGTCGAACTCGCTCGATGCCACGCGCAGCGCGCCGCGGTTGACGTACACGTCGGCGTACAGCGGCTCCAGCTCGATGGCTTTGGCGTACGCGTCCAGCGCCTTCTGCTTCTCGCCCATCTCGGCGTAGACGATGCCGAGACCGAAGTGCGCCTCGGCGCTCTGCGGATCGAGCGCCAGCGCTTTCTCGTACTGCGCCAGCGCTTCGGGCATCTTCCCCTGCTTGCGGTACACCGCCCCCAAGTTCACGTAGATCTTCGCGCTGGGTTTCGCGGCCAGCTCTTCCTGCTACCTCTGCTCCGCGGCCGGCAGATCGCCCCGGGCGCGCAGCACGTTCGCGATGTTGTTCTTCGCGTCGGCAGGCGCCCACGCGAGCGCCGCCTGCAGTTGCTCCATGGCCTCGTCCAGCCGTCCCTGGCGGCGGTACACGTTGCCGAGGTTGTTGTGCGCGATGTCGGAATCCGGGTACCGCGCCAGCACGTTGAGGAAGAGCGTCTCGCTGTCGCGCCACACCGCTGCCTGCGCATGGCTGCGCACCGCCAACCCCGCCACCAGCACGCCGATCATCGCGGTGGCCATGAGCCCCGTGCGCTCGCGCGACGACTGCCTTCCGCGCGTCTCCACCCAGCGCGTCAGTCCGAACCCGATGAGGACGAACACGGCGATGGACGGGATGTACGCGTAGCGATCGGAACCCAGGTACGTGTGATTCCCCTTGATGAGATTGGTCATCGTCGGCGCGAGCGTGAGCAGGTAGAAGCACACGCCGAAGAAGATCCACCGCTGCCGCCGGTACATCGCCAACGCCAAAGCGACGAGGCCGAGGACCATCAGCACGGAAACCACTATTTCTGGCGACGCGACGGCAATGGATCGGTCGAACGGATAGAGCACGGAATAGTACGCCGGCCACGCCAGCGCCTGCAGGTAGAAGACCGCGCTCCGGCACGCGAGCAGCAGCATCTGCCACGGCGACACCGACGTGAAGACCCCCTGCTTCCCCACCATCGCCAAGATGCCGAAGACCACGGCCAGGAAGAGGTGGGGCAATTTGTCCGCCAACATGGTCCGATCCTTCGCGCGCCCCTGCAAGTCGTCGATCAGCAGGAGCACCAGCGGCAGCGTGATCACGGACACTTTGGCCAGCAACCCCAATAGAAAGAGGCCGACGCCCAGCCAGTACAATCGCCTCGACGCCCGCGCACGGGCGTAGAGGTACGCGATGACCGACGAGAGGAAGAAGAACGTCGAGAGCACGTCTTTCCGCGCGGCCGCCCACGCCACCGCCTCCGCGTGCAGCGGATGGACCGCGAAGAGCAATCCGGCCGCCAGCGCCGCCCAGCCGCGGCGCGTGAGCAGGAAGGCCAGCCACGTCACGAGCAGCGCGTTGAGCCCGTGCCACAGCAGGTTCTGCAAGTGGTAGACGAACGCATGCGTGCCGCCGAACAGGAAATCGACCTGGTAGCTGAAGAAGGTGAGCGGGATGTAGAGCTCGGGGTCGTAGGTGGTGAAGATCGTCTTGAGCGTCGAGGGCGAGATGTGGCGGATGGCCGGATTCTCGTAGATGAGAAGCCCGTCGTCCCAGCGCACGAACCCGTTCGAGACCGACGCGCCGTAGATGCACGCGAGCAGCACGGCGAAGCCGCCGACGATCCAGAGCAGGACGGAACGCGAGGGGAGGGACGGCAAATCCAGGGCAGTTTCGGGCATGGGACGAGTATGCACGAAAGCAGCGCATGTATGAAGCCGCGGGGAACGCATGTCTGCCTGGAATGACAATACTATACCAAACTCTCATCTGTATATTTCGCAACACCTCTCGGCAGCCGGACTATCAAAACCCCTACCCTCCGGCGCCATTTTTTGGTACTATGTCTGGATTCGTTCGAATCACACAAACACCCACCACACTATGACCATCGATGCCTGCATCGCGCACGCGATCCACACCGACCTCGACATCATGGAGGTCCTGCCGCAGATGAACAACGTACCGTTTGAAGAATTGGAAACGTTCGTCGAGACGTTCGTGCTGCAGGTACAGGAATCGCTCTACAACGTGATTTTGGAGAAGGGCGACCGCTACCTGCGCTCCAAGGACGCCGCCGGCCTCTGCGCCACGTGCCTCGAGGCGGGCATCAGCCTGCCGCCGCACATGCTCCTCAAGATGTGCCAGACGATTCTGCAGCTGAGCGAGCTGGATGCGAAGTTCATCCTCGACACGGAGGAGGGCAAGAGCCTGTACTACGTGCGGATGGCGGTGGTGTGAGGAATGAGGGAAACGACGGAAACGAAGGCGACGAGGGTAACGACGGATTTCGTTATGGGCGTAACAGAATGTGGAATGAAGAACGACATTTTGCGAAATTGTTCGTTCAAGAGTCGACGACAGGAAGAATGGGCAGACCTTCCCTTTTTGCCATGAGCGTCCTCAGTCACCTCGGCCTTCCCGCTGCTCGCATCGAGCACTATGTCGATCAGCATCGGTGTCCCGCATCGTCGCTTGTCATCGAAGAGGTGGGACGCGGCTCGCGTTCGGCGATCCTACAGATCGCATTCCGACTCTCCCCGAACGAGGAGACGACGGCAACGATCCGTGAGCTCATGGATCAGACACCGGGATTGATCATCGGGTACGACTTTCGAAAAGGCCCGCACGCCCTGCACATGCGCACAACCGGCCACGAAGAGGAATCGACGGGACGGGAGCGCATCGAATCCGCACGACGCACCATCGCCGCACTCTTGTCCAAAACCAACACAGACGCCAATACCACTACCCTCTGACTTCTGTTTTCCGGCTTCTCCGTATCGCTCAACGCTTGCTGAACTGCGGCGCGCGGCGGGCGCGCTTGAGGCCCGGCTTCTTGCGCTCCTTGATGCGGCTGTCGCGGCGGAGGAACCCGGCGCGCTTGAGATCGGCGCGGTATTCGGGGTTATTGAGCAGCAGCGCGCGCGAGATGCCGTGGCGCAGCGCGTCGGATTGCGACGCCTTGCCGCCGCCGACGATGGTGGCCTCGACGTCGAACGACCCCTTCTTGCCGATGAGCGCGAGCGGCGCGACGGCGTTCTCGATCTGCAATCCGGCGAAGTACTCCTTCATCTTCTTGCCGTTGACGAGCACGTCGCCCTTGCCCTCGTCGAAGAGCTTCACGCGGGCGATGGAGGTCTTGCGCTTGCCGGTGCCGTAGAAGTACTGGCGGGAGGTGTCGGGCGTCATGGCTTAGAGATCGGAGAGAGTGAGAGGAGCGGGCTTCTGGGCGGCGTACGTGTGCTCGGCGCCCTGGAACACGTGCAGGCGCTTGAGCATCTGCGGACGGAGGCGATTGGCGGGCAGCATGCCTTTGACCGCGCGTTCGATGGCTTCGGCGGGGTCTTCCTTCATCACCTTGCCGAGCGTGCGCGTCTTGAGGTGGCCGGGGTAGCCCGTGTGGTCGCGGTAGAGCTTCTTCATCGCCTTGGCGGGCGTGACGGCGAGCTTCTCGACATTGACGAGCACGATGTGGTCTCCGCAGAGCTGATGCGGCGAGAAGGTCGGCTTGTGCTTGCCGCGCAGAACGTGCGCGATCTTGGCCGCCAAGCGGCCGATGGTCTGCCCGTCTGCATCGACCAGATGCCAAGCGGGCGCCGTCACGGGAACGGTCGTCGTCTTCATGATGCGGAGGCGGAATCGGATGCGGTCTTCTGGGCGGTCGTCTTCTTCGCGGCGGGCTTCTTGGCCGCCTTCGGCTTCTCGGCCTTCGGCGCCACGGCCACCGCCTCGCCCTCGACCAGCGAGAGCGTGACGAGCTCCGCGCCGTCGCCCTTGCGCGCGCCGAGCGGCGTCATGCGCGTGAAGCCGGACGTGCGCTTGGCGTAGCGCGTCTTCATCACCTCCATCATCTTGCGGCTGGCATTCTTGTCGGTGAGCACCGCGTTGATGGCGCGGATGGCGTTCATCGGCTCCTTCGTCTTCGCCGTCGTGATGAGCCTGTCGACCAACGGACGCACGACCTCGGCGCGCTTCTTGGTGGTGCGCACGCTCTCGTACAGGAACAGCGACGTGACGAGGTTGCGCTGGATGAGCCGCGCGTGGTGCGGTTTCTGGCGGAGCCGGAGGCGGGATTGTCGATGACGCATGGGAATTTTCGGGGGCGAGAATGGTGGAGGGTCAGGCGATAATTGTCAATTCGGTGCGCGGAGATTCGTAGAGACGCCCCACCGGGGCGTCCGTACGGGACAGCGGATCAGCTGTCCATCGTATCCGATGCCAGTTTGAGTCCGCGTTCCGCAAGCGTGGCCTTCACCTCGTCCAGCGCCTTGGCGCCGAACCCGCGGAAGTTGCTGAGCGTCGCCTCGGTGCACTTCGTGAGCTGCTCGATGGATCCCACGCCGGCGTTGATGAGCGCGTTGAGCGTGCGCGGCGAGAAGTTGAGGATCTCGATGGGCGTGTACGTCTCCTT
>CAZTYD010000043.1:0-7288 GCA_964618035.1 uncultured Candidatus Peribacteria bacterium | reverse complement strand
GCATGGCCGGCCACATGGGCCACGAGACCGTCACCATCCAGCACCGCCCCATCGTGCGTGCCGACTTGGAGAAGGGAGTCATCGCCATTCGCGGTCCGGTTCCCGGGCCGAATGGTTGTACCGTGTTCGTTACCAAGGAGTCCTCCCCTGAATCATGACCATCGACGTATTTTCCGCCACCGGCACCAAGAAGGGGACGCTCGACCTTCCCGCCGCGCTCTTCGGCGCCCGCATCAACCACGGGTTGATGCACCAGGCCGTGGTGGCGCAGCAGAGCAACCGCCGCGCAGCCATCGCGCACACGAAGAATCGCGGCGAGGTGGCAGGGTCCACGCGCAAGCTGTTCGCCCAGAAGCACACCGGCCGCGCCCGCCGCGGCTCCGTCCGCTCCCCGCTGCTGCGCGGCGGCGGCAAGGCCTTCGGATCGCGCAACAACGCCAACTACATCAAGGACATGCCCAAGAGCATGCGCCGCGCCGCCCTCGTCTCGTGCCTCTCGTACCAGGCGAAGAACGGCGCCATCATCGGGCTCGAGGAGTACCCGGATGCCATCAAGACGAAGCAGATGCACGGGTTGCTCGGCAAGCTGCCGGTCGATCTGGGCCGCAAGATCCTCTTCGTGCTCCCGGAGCGCCACAAGGGCTTGGAGCTCTCGGTGCGCAACATTCCCGCCGTCAAAGCCATCACCGCCGCGTACTTGAACCCGGAAGATATTCTCCTCGCGCGCCACATCGTCTTCGTGGGCGACAGCGTGCAGAAGGCCGAGACGATCTTCTGCGAGAAGAAATCGAAGGTGAAGGTGAAGGAGACAACCAGTGCAACCGAAGGAGCCGAGGAAACAAATGAGAAGAAGCCAAAGGCCGTCAAAAAGCCATCCACCAAGAAATCTCCTAAAGCAGCCGCATAATTTTCCATTCTCCATTTTTCATTCCGTCATGGATCTCTCCCACGTCATCATCGCCTCCGTCGTCACCGAGAAGGCCGAGCGTCTGAAGGCCGACGACAAGCACCGCACGTACACGCTGACGGTGGCGCCGCAAGCGACGAAGATCGACGTGGCGAACGCCATCAAGCGCTTCTACGATCTCGACGTCGCCAGCGTCCGCGTGATGCGCACCCGTCCCAAGACGCGTTCGGCGGGCCGCGGAACCATGGAGAAGCGCCATCGCACCAAAAAGGTAATGGTTACGCTCGCGCCGGGCAGCAAGGCGCTCGATCTCACCGCATTCCACACCGCTTAGCAGCCGCGGGTCGAAGACCCGCTCTCCGTTTTCTCTCCCATGCCAGTCAAGAAGCCCAAACCAACGACCCCCGCACGACGTCAGATGACGATCGCGGACTTCTCTGGACTCGCGAAGAAGCGCCCGGAGAAGCGGCTTGCGCGCGGCAAGAAGCAGAATGCCGGCCGCAACAGCCAGGGGCGCGTCTCCATCCGCCACCGCGGCGGCGGCCATAAGCGGCTCCTGCGCGACATCGATTTCAAACAGCAGCACAAGCTGAACGTGCCGGGCTCGGTGGCCGCCATCGAGTACGATCCCAACCGCTCGGCGCGCATCGCGCTCATTCACTACGTCGACGGCGACAAGCGCTACATCCTGGCGCCGGAGGGGCTCAAGGCCGGCGACCAGGTGATGGCCGGCAAGCGCACGAAGGTGAAGCTCGGCAACCGCATGGAGTTGCAGTACATTCCCGTGGGCTACCGCGTGTACAATGTGGAACTGCAGCTCGGCCGCGGCGGACAGATCGTCCGTTCGGCGGGAACCTCGGCCACGCTTGTCGGGTTCGACGGCGACTACGCCATCGTCCAGCTGCCCTCGAGCGAGATCCGCAAGGTACGGAAGGAGTGCGCAGCCTCCATCGGCACGGTGAGCAACGGCGAACATAACCTCGTTACCATCGGCAAGGCCGGCCGCATGCGCTGGATGGGACGCCGCCCGACGGTGCTTGGAAAATCGATGAACGCGGTGGATCACCCGCACGGCGGAGGAGAGGGCCACAGCCCGACGGGCCTCAAGGCCCCGAAGACGCCCTGGGGGAAGAAGGCGCTCGGCGTGAAGACGCGCCGCCGCCGCAAAGCGACTGATATGATTGTTCGCCGCCGTCTGCGCAAGAAGAAGAAGCGATAATTCCTGGGGGGACAGAAGGCAGAAATCAGAAGTCAGACTGCCTCGATCTCCTCCTACTGACCTCCGTCCTCTGACTTCTGACTTCTCTCTCTACCAACTACTCATGTCTCGTTCTCTCTCCAAAGGCCCCTACGTCGACGACAAGCTCTTCAAGAAGGTCATGAAGATGGTCCAGAATTCCGAGAAGAAGATCATCAAGACCTGGGCGCGCGACAGCGATATCCCGCCGGAGTTCGTCGGCTTCACCTTCGCGGTCCACAACGGCAAGGATTTCGTGCCCGTGTACATCACGGAGCAGATGGTGGGCCACAAGTTGGGCGAGTTCGCCTGGACCACCAAGTTCAAGGGCCACGGAGGCAAGGCCGCCACGACGGTCGCGCCCTCCGGTCAATCCGCTTCCAAAGCAGCGTAGTCATTCGTTCTTCCCTCATGTGTTTCCATCAATCAGTATCGGCCGGAGAAGCGAATAGCGAACAGCGAACAGCGGCCAGTTCCCTGACTGCACGCTGCACGCTCGTCGCTGACCGCTTGCTTACTACATCGATTACCGTCACTCGCTCCTGACCCTCCTCTCGCTCCCATGAAAGCCCACGTCCGTTCCGTCCGCATCGCGCCCAAGAAAGCCAACCTCATCGCCCTGATGGTGCGCGGTATGCCGGTGCCCGACGCCATGGAGGCGCTGCGCCGCACGCACAAGAAGGCGGCCCGCATCATCGAGACGCTCCTGCGGTCGGCCATCGCCAACGCCTCGCACAACGACAAGCAGAGCCCGCAGACGATGATCGTGAAGACGATCGTGGTGAACCAGGGCCAGGCCTTCCACCGCGGCGTGCCCATGGCGCGCGGCCGCACGCGCCCGATGCGCAAGTTCGTCAGTCACATCTCGATCACGCTCGGGTTCCCCGGCGACGACAAGGCGGAGAAGAAGGCGACGAAGGCATCGACGAACGAGAAGTCGGTGAAATCGGCGAGTACGTCTTCACAAGCGAAGAAAACTCCTGTAAAAAGCACGCGCTCCTCTGCGACAGCAGACAAGAAATCCGAACCCTCGAAGAGCAAGAAGTCTTCGGACTCCTCGGCGTCTTCCAAGGATTCTTCCCCTTCCGCCTAACCCATGGGTCAGAAAGTCAATCCCAACGGCTTCCGTCTCGGCTTCACGCGCACGTGGCCCAGCACCTGGTTCGCGAAGGGCCCGAAGTTCAAGGAGCTGCTGCTGCAGGACGTGAACATCAAGCGCTACATCCGCGACAAGTACAAGGAGGCCGGCATCGCCGATCTCGAGATTGACCGCGGCAAGAAGGTGACGCTCACTATCCACACGAGCAAGCCCGGCGTGCTCATCGGCAAGCAGGGCGCCGCCATCGAGGAGCTGCGCAAGGATCTGGAGAAGCGCTTCACGGGTTCCTTCCAGGTGGAGGTGCAGGAGGTGCGCAACCCGGACGCGAACGCCGACATCATCGCCGAGACGGTGCAGGGCCAGATCCAGCGCCGCATGCCGTACCGCCGCGCGGTGAAGATGGCCATCGAGAAGGCGATGCAGGCCGGCGCCATCGGCGTGAAGATCACGGTGTCGGGCCGCCTCAACGGCGCCGAGATCGCCCGCGACGATCTCTTCAAACAGGGCAACATTCCTCTGCAGATGCTCCGCGCGAACATCCAGTACGCCAAGCGCCACGCCGTCACCAAGTTCGGCACCATCGGCGTGCAGGTGTGGGTCTACAAGGGAATGGTGTTCAAGAAGATCCAGCAGGCCCAATCCAGTTCGTTGAAGCAAGCAGCATGAGTTCCGTTTTCTCCTCCATCGGGAAAGCGTGCAGCGAGAAGCGTGGAGCCTGCAGCACTGTTCGCTGCCCGCTGCCCGCTGATCGCTCCTCCGTGCTCTCTCCATCAGCCTCCACCTTCGTATCATGTTAGAACCCAAGAAGCTCAAGTACCGGAAGCAGCACCGAAACCGCGGCGCCTTCAGCGGCAAAGCGTGGACGGGCGCCGAGCTCGCCTTCGGGTCCATCGGACTCAAGGCCGACGGCGGCGGCGAGCTGACCGCGCGCCAGATCGAGGCGGCGCGCCGCGCCATGACGCACAGCGTGCAACGCGGGGGCAAGATCTGGATCCGCGTGTTCCCGCACAACGCCGTCACCAAGAAGGCCGCTGAGGTGCCGATGGGCGCCGGAAAGGGTTCGGTGGAGTACTACGCGCTCATCGTGCGCCCGGGATTGATGCTGTTCGAGATGGACGGCCTGAGCCACGAGGCCGCGCGCAAAGCGCTCACGCTCGCGAGTCACAAGCTGCCGTTCAAGACGAAGATCGTCACTGCCCGCCATCTTTCTCACGCCGCATAGCCATGGCCCACACCCTCACTCCGTCGGAACTGCGCAAGATGACCGTCGAGGATCTGCGCCGCGAGATCGCCGAGCACACGGCCATCCTCGGCAAGACGAAGATCGCCGTGCAGCTGAATAAGGAGAAGGACACCGCCAAGGTGCGCAAGACGCGTCGTCTGCTCGCCCGCGCGAAGACCGTGCTCGCCCAGAAGGCCGAGCAGCCCGCACGGAACGCGAAGGAAGAGTTGAACAACGAGAAGCCCTCGCGTACAGTGCGTTCCCCGAAGAAATAATCATGCGTACCAAGCAAGGAATCATCACATCGGCGAAGATGACTGGCACCGTCACGGTGACCGTGCATCGCGCGGAATTCCATCCGCTCTACAAGAAGCGCTACCGCGTCAGCAAGAAGTTCCTGGCCGACAGCGCGGGCATGGATCTCGCCGTGGGCGATCTGGTCCTCATCGCGGAGTGCCGTCCGCTCAGCAAGAACAAGCACTTCAAGGTGACGGAGATCATCAAGGCCGCGCCGCGCGTGAGCGAGTTCAAAGAAGAGGAGGCGGTGGCCGAGCTCACCAAGTCCAAGAAGAAAGACGCCGACTCTTCCGCTCCTTCCGAATCATGATCCAAGTGCAGACCATGCTGGCTGTGGCCGATAACACGGGTGCCAAAGAAGTGATGTGCATCCGCGTGCTCGGCGGCACGCGCCGCCGCTACGCGCGCGTCGGTGACGTCATCGTCGTCGCGGTGAAGGAAGCCGCCCCGCGCGGCACGGTGAAGAAGAAGGCCGTGGAGCGCGCCGTCATCGTGCGCACCCGCGCCGTCACCCGCCGTAAGGACGGCTCCGGCATCCGCTTCGACGACAACGCCTGCGTCATCATCCAGAAAGACGGCATGCCCAAGGGCACCCGCGTCTTCGGCCCCGTCGCCCGCGAACTGCGCGCGAAGGGGTACCAGAAAATTATCTCCCAAGCCCCCGATGTTCTGTAGTTCCTCTCGACACCGGCAGGCGATCAGCGATCAGCGGTCAGCGATCAGGATGGTCGTTGCCGTCCGCTCCTCGCTGCACGCTGCACGCTTCTCCGTTCAATCTCAACTTCAATCCGCATCATGAAAATCCGTACCGGGGACACCGTCCTCGTCATCGCCGGCAAAGACAAGGGCAAGACGGGCACCATCATGCGCGTGCTCGAGTCGCAGAGCCGCGTGATCGTCACGGGCATCAACATGCGCACCAAGCACGTGAAGAAGACGTACCAGCAGGCCGGGCAGAAACTGCACTACGAGGCCAGCATCCACGCCAGCAACGTGATGGTGCTGGATCCCAAGACGAAGAAGCCCACGCGCATCGGCTTCACCGTCACCGAGAAGGGCAAGAAGCGCATCGCGAAGATCAGCGGCGAGGAGGTGGTGCGCGTGAAGGCGCCCAAGGCGAAGAAGGAGGAGGCGAAAACGAAGACGACGAAGTCCGCCAAGAAGGACGACGCCAAGACCGAGCAGCCGGCAGTCGAACCCGCAGCCGGCAAGAGCAAGCAGCCGTTCTGGAAGAAGATGGCGTTCGGCGCCGAGGCGATGGAGGGCGCGGAGGTCGACGAAGGCGCGCACATGACGCAAGACCACACTATTCCCGACGAGCAGAAGCATGTCCGCAAGGGCGCGAGAGGTTCCTAATTTCCTTTCCACGTTCGCCATTCATTATTGATTCTCCCATCGAAGAAGCCAGAAGTCAGAGATCAGAAGCCCGTTGTCTCTCACTTCCTACCCTGTCCTCTGACTTCTACCTTCTGATTGCTCCCATGTCCTACGCTACCCTCCACGACCGGCTCCGCGGCCCCATCGCCCAGACGCTCAAGAAAGAGCTGAAGGTCGACAACACGTTCGCGCTCCCGCGCCTCGACAAAGTGGTGGTGAACGTGGGGATCAACAAGACGAAGATGGACAGCAAGGAGATGCACGAGTACATCGCCGATACGCTCTCCCGCATCACCGGCCAGAAGGCGGTGTTCACCGTCACGCGCAAGGCCATCTCGAACTTCAAGACGCGCGAAGGCGTGATCGTCGGCTGCAAGGTGACGCTGCGCGGCCAGCGCGCCGAGGCGTTCCTTGACCGGCTCATCAGCTACGTTCTCCCCCGCATTCGCGACTTCCGCGGATTGTCGAGCAAGCTCGACGGCAAGGGCAACTACGCCATCGGCCTGCGTGATCATACGATCTTCCCGGAGGTGCCGCCCGCCGAGGCGGGCAGGATCTTCGGCATGCAGATCCAGATCACGATGAAGGGCGGGGACGACGACGCGTCGCGCGCGCTCCTGCGCCAGATGGGCATGCCGTTCGTTCGCCGGAAAGACGCGAAATCCGTTGATCAAGCGGCCGATGTCGGCAATACTGCTGCTCCTGATTCGTAATTCCCCCTTTATTCCTTTCGTACGGACGCTCCAGTGGAGCGTCTCTACCTCTCCCTTATGGCTCGTCTCGCCCTCAAATTGAAGCAGCAGCGCGGTATGAACCGCTACATGCGCGACAAGCGTGCGGGCAAGCAGACGCCGTTTCCTTCACGCGTCTACAACCGCTGCAGCCTGTGTGGCCGACGGCACGGATACATGCGTTTCTTCGGCATCTGCCGCATCTGCTTCCGGGAGTTGGCGACAAACGGCGAGATCCCGGGCGTGACAAAATCCTCCTGGTGACTTCGGCAGGCTCACTCTGACTTCGACAGGCTCAGTCTGACACTCTTCCTCCTCAGCTCTCAACAATCCATTCTCATGACCTACGTCACAGACCCCATCGGCGACCTGCTCACCCGCATGCGCAACGCGCAGCATGCGCGCCGCAAGACCTGTC
>CAZTYD010000042.1:0-7341 GCA_964618035.1 uncultured Candidatus Peribacteria bacterium | reverse complement strand
TCACCGTCGCCGCGCTCGGCGCGATGGCGCTGTGGATGGCGGCCGTGGCGGAGGTGACGGGGATTCGGAAGAGCCTGAGCGGGACGGTCTAGAAATGTCCAACATCATTGGCTGAAGCTCCGATGGAGCAGCTCTTATCACAAGGGTGGCCATCAATTATTTGACAGAGTCAATGTTCATTCTACGATCTTGCTAATCTCCTCTCTCCACGTATGTCCTTCAACACGGTCGAATTGAAAACGCCTGCGAATGACGGTGATGTATGCACGAATGTACTTCGCTATGAAGATCGGATTGCCGCAATTGACTACCAAGGAACAAAAGAAGAAGTCGTCCGATGCATGCTCGAGATTCGACGCTTCTTGGCTGAGATCGATGCCGCATAGCACGCTTCTTGGAGGCAAAGAGATTAAGAGTACAAGACGGCACTGCAAGGGCGTCAATCTCCTCGTGTGCGGCTGAGTGGTATAAATGCGTAGATGTTCCGCTCCTCTCTCTTCCGGCTCGCCTTGCTTGGCTTAGCCGTCGGCCTGCAGTCGTCGCTCGCGCTCGCCGCCGCCCCCGCCGTCACCGGCCTGAGCGCGGCGGAGCAGAACGGGCAGATCCGCGTGTCGTGGAGCGCGCCGGCCGAACCGGTGTCGGCGTACCGCGTGTACTACAGCCGCCAGTCGATACTGCAAAACGGCGGCAAGTACGATGACTTCGAAACCGTCGCCGGCAACCGCACCGAGTACATTCTCTCCGCTTTTCCCCCGGCCGACCGCCTGTACGTCTCGGTGCTCGCCACGGGCGCGAACGGCGAGGTGGGACAGACGTTCAGCGAGGAAGTGCCGGTGGATCTGCCGAAAACCGGTACGCAGCAATCGTCGCCTGTCTCGTTTGACGATGCGACCGCTTTCCGCCTCCTCAACGCGACGGCGGTCTCGGCCACCGGCGTCACGCTCACGTTCAACATGCCCATCGCGCTGTCCGACGCCGATGCCCCGCAGGCCTTCCGCATCGAGTACGGATCCGGCTTCACCGTGACGCTGCGCCGCCTGGCCATCGCCGGCACGCAGGTGACGATCGACAGCGATCCGCTCTACGCCGGCACCACGTACACCGTGCGCGTGTCCGATGTGGTGAGGGGGCAGGGCGCGGATGGATCCGTGGCTCCGCTGAGCGCGAACGGGCGCACGGCGACCTTCGCGGGGCTGATGGGCGGGACGGCGCCACCGACTGCCCCGCAACGGAACACGCAGCCGCCCGCGGTCAACAAGCCGCCGAAGAAGACGCCGCTGGCGCGTTCCGGCCCGGGCGTTCTGGTGCTGGTTGGAACGGCCGGCGCCGCAGCCGGATGGGCAAAGACGCGACGCAGGAGGAAGAAATGACGATGGACGCATCGACGGACCGCTCGCGCCCCCTAGCATGGGCGCATGCCCCGATCGACCCGACGGACGCGGCTCGCCTCGCTTGGCGTTGCCACCGCCTTGCTCCTCCTGTGCGGACGCGAGTGGCTGCTCCTGCCCGACGGGCACGCCCACCTTTCCGTTCTCGACGTGGGACAGGGCGACAGCATCTTGATCGTTTCGCCAAGCGGCAAGCGGATCCTCGTCGACGGCGGGCCGGATCTCAGGACGCTTGAGAAGCTGGGCGGCTCCTTACCCTTCTTTGACCGCCGCATCGATCTGCTCGTCCTCACGCACCCGCACCTCGACCACCTCGCGAGTTTTCCCGAGATCGTCGATCGGTACGATGTCCGGGCCGCGGTCCTCAACGCCACGCCGTACGCGTCGCCGCGCTACGCGCACTTTCTCGATCAACTGGCCCAACGCCGCATTCCCGTCATCCATCCCGATGATCACGGGGTCATCGACTGTGGCGACGGACTGGTCCTCGAACGCCTGTGGCCGTCGGCGGATCTGTTCGGGTTGCCCGCAAAGAACGTCCACGCATTCACCGTCGTGCTGCGCGCAAGCTACCGCGATCATTCCATCCTCCTCACCGGCGACCTGGAAGACGACGGGGAAACGGAGATCCTCCGCCGCGGCATCGACGTGCGGGCCGAGATCCTCAAAGTCGGCCACCACGGCTCGCTCACGTCCACCTCGACCGGGTTCCTGCTGGCCGTGCGGCCGCGCGCAGCCGTCATCTCGGTGGGGGCGGGCAATTCCTTCGGCCACCCGCGGCCCGAAATTCTGTCACGCCTGGCGCGCTTCGGCGTCGCCGTCCACCGCACCGACCGCGACGGCACGGCATCGATCGTCTGGTGATCATCCTCATACCATTACCATTTCAACTTGATACCGCGAAGCGTTCACTCGGTTGCTCTTTCGCAGGCAAAACCCGGATTGATTACGATCAACTTGAACGCGAAGTGGTATCACCGCGGGCAGTAGATGCCCCACTGCAGATCCGCCGCGAGGCAGCTGGACGTGTCGATGACGAACGCGCGCGCCACCACGCCGACGAGCGCGACGATGAGAATGCCGAGAACGGATGCGAGCGCCTGCTCACTCTTCTTCACGAACTCCCATGGTAGAGAGCGGAGAGGAAGAAGCAATTGCGCGTACGCGAGAACGCAGGCCAACCATGCGGCGGGAGGAGCACGCCTGTTGTCATTTGGCATTTTTCCGCTGCGCTGTATCCTCCTGCCATGAAAGTCCTCCTCCTCCTTGCCGGCCGTTCCCGGCGGTTCTGGCCGCTCAGCGAGAAATCGCTCTTCCCCCTCTGCGGCAAACCGCTCATCGGACACCAGATCGAGCGGCTGCGCGCCGCCGGCTGCGGCGACATCACGCTCGTGGGCGGATCGCACAACCTGCCTGCCGTCTCGGCGCTGTTCCCCGATCTGCCCACCGTGCAGCAGGAAGACTTGGACCTGGGCATGCAGGGGGCGCTGCTGAGCGCGCTGCCCTCCGTGGGGAACGAGCCGGTGCTGATCGTGAGCTCCAACGATATCGTCGAGTCGTACGCATTCGAGGATCTGAAGGCCGCCGCCGCGGAGCGGAAAGTGGGCGGCGCGCTGCTCGCCCAGCGCGTGCAGCGGTACTTCCCGGGCGGCTACCTCAAGGTGATCGACGGCGCCATCGCCTCCATCGTCGAGAAACCGGGCGAGGGGAACGAGCCGAGCGACCTGGTGAACATCGTGGCGCACATCCACAACGATCCGCAGGCGCTCCTGGGTTTGCTCAAGACCGTGCGGAGCGACCGCGACGACGGCTACGAGCAAGCCATCGCCCAGCTGTTCCCGCAGCAGGTCTACCGAGCCGTGCCGTACCATGGCAGCTGGCAAGCAGTGAAGTACCCATGGCACCTGCTGCACCTGCTGCCGCTGCTCCTGAAGGACGCGACGGCCTCCATCCACCCCGCCGCCACCGTCCATCCCACCGCCGTCATCGAGGGACAAGTGGTGATCGAGGAAGGCGCGCGCGTGCTGCCCCACGCCACCGTCGTCGGCCCGAGCTTCATCGGCCGCGGCACGACCATCGGGAACAATGCGCTGGTGCGCGGATCCTCCGTCGGCCGGCACTGCGTGGTGGGCTACAACACGGAGGTGAAGAGCTGCGTGCTCGCCGACCACGTGTGGACGCACAGCTCGTACCTGGGCGACAGCGTGGTGGGGGAGAACGTCTCGTTCGGCGCCGGGTGCGTCACGGGCAACTTGCGTCTGGACGAAGGCGAGATCGCCTCGCAGTGGGAGAACGAGCCGCTCCCCAGCGGCCTCACGAAGTTCGGCACCATCATCGGCGCCGACTGCCGCATCGGCATTCAAGTCTCGACCAATCCGGGAGTGAAGATCGGCCCGGGAACGTTCATCGCCGGCGGCACGTGCGTCTCGCAGGACATTCCCGACCGCTCGTTCGTGAACACGAAGGATGGCAAGCTGATGATTCGGCCCAATGAATCGGCAGCGCCGGAACCGGCGGCGAGGGAGAAGTATCGGAAGGGGATCTAACACCTTGTCACCCTGAGCTTGTCGAAGGGTGCTCTCTGGAACGTGCTTCCTCTTGGGCTCATCAAGCTCTGATCATCAATGGTCCACTGACTGTACCGGGCCTGCCGAGGCCCGGCGTGCGAGCGACGGCTCGCACCTGCGGAAGATCAAGGTGCAATGAATGTCTTGTGATTGTTTCTGTTTCCAGCCTTCCCCTAACCCCCTCCTGTGGGATGGGGATGTGTGTTGTTTGTATACAAGAAACTGCTCACTACCCACTACAAACCAGTAAACCAATCAACCAATAAACCCATTTTCCTTCCCCCATTCCGACTTTCCCCCACTTCTCCACACACTTTTCCACACCACACCCACTTCTCCACTAACCCACAGTTATCCACAGGCACTGTGGATAAGTCCTTTTCCACACCGTGCGAATCCTAACGGGAGTTCTCCACAGAGATTTTGACTTTATAGTTACTACAAGCCAAAACTCTAATACTTGAATCCTAGACTCATTCTGTGTATTCCACTCCGAGACTTATCCACACTATCCACACAGAGCTGCGGAGGGATGAGACATGCGCTTTTCGCTTCTGGAAGAGAAATGTAAAAGATCTTTACAAGCACTTTCCACAGAATAGACTGCGAATGACGATCTTTGAGAAGAGTTCATGAGTATGACTAATTCAATATAATTCATTTAATTTCTTATTATATTAGGGTTTTATGAAATTTTCCTGCAACACCGCGGATCTTCTGACAGCGTTGCAATTGGTCAATCGTGCGATCGGGAATCAGCAGGCCCTTCCTATTTTAGGAAACGTGCTAGTGGAAGCCGAGGGGAGCGTGTGTACGCTCAGTGCCACCGATCTGGAGCTGAGCATCATTACGACGTTCCCGGCCAAGATTGAAACAGAGGGCCGCATCACTATTCCCGCCAAGGCGATCGTGAACTTCGCGCAGTACAATACTGATACTGAGGTGATTATGGAAACCACGGGCGAATCGCAGGTACGTTGTGTATCGAAGCATGCTAAAACCATGATCGCCGGCGAGTCGGCCAACGATTACCCCACTATAACCGTTCTCGAGAAACAACAATCATTCACATTAGAAATCGATTCATTCCTGCGCGCGCTGCACTTGGTCACGTTCGCGTCGGCCAGGACGAGCCTGCGGCCCGTGCTCTCCGGCGTGTACATCCGCGGCGAGGAGAGCAAGATCATCATGGTGGCGACCGACAGCTACCGGCTCTCGGAGTACAGGATCCCCGCTAGCGGCATCGGCGCCGAACTGTCGTGCATCATCCCGACGAAGATTCTGGATGAAGTGAAGGTAATCCTCGGTTCAGCCAAGAGCGACAAGAAGGGATCGAAAAATGCGTCAGACGAGAAACCCGTGGAACACTCGGTCGTCACGGCAGAGGTGATTCTCAGCCGCCAGCAGGTGGAGTTTCGCATCGGCAACACGCGGCTGCTCTCGCGGTTGATCGACGGGAAGTTCCCGCCGTACGAGCAGATCATCCCGAAGGAATGCCAGACGAAGGTGGTATTCTCCATCGATGAGCTGACGCCGGCCGTGCGGCGCATGCACTACTTCGCCAAGGAGATCAACAATAACCTCACCTTCTCGTTCGAGAAGGAGCAGACGCGGATCGCCACGCCGCAGACGCAGGTGGGAAAAGACGAGGCGACGTTGACGGCTCAGCTTGAAGGAAACGAGAATAAGATTGCGCTCTCCTCCTCGTATCTTCTAGACTTCCTCGGACATATCGACGGGGAGACGGTGCGCATGGAGATGAGCGATAGTCAGCGTCCAGCCATCTTCCGCCTGCCGGATGAGAGTGATTTTCTCCACCTCATCATGCCGCTGAGGATGCAGGAATCGTAAGTAATCACCATTTCTTCCTCTTCATTCCTTTTTCTGGGGAATTGTTCAATTGCTCCATTGCCACATTCTTCGCAGGCGATACTCAGACCATGAGTCGGCAATTTCACCATTTCACCATTTAGCTATTATTTGAATGAAATCCTCTCTCCTTCTCGGGAAGGAAACGCATCGGGAGCTCAGTGAACTACTGCAGGCGAATCGGCGCCTGGTGATTTCGGGCGCCTCGAACGAGACGGCGAAGGCGCTCCTTTTGTCGCACTTGCTCTCGTTCCGGCCGCAGCCGTGTGTGCTCGTGGCTCAGAACGAGGCCGCCCGCGAATCGTTGCAGCACTGGCTGGACTTCTTCGAGTGCGAGACGCACCTTCTGCAGGCGGTGCAGGACGACGAGGGGCATGTCGTTCCCGCGCACCTGCAGACGTACCTCTTCCTGATGCAGGCGACGGGGCGAAAGAAGCATGCGCCCGTCTTCCTGATGACGCGCGACGAGTGGGAGATGGAATTCCCCTCCCACAAGGAAATGGACGAGCGGAGCGTGGTACTGACGACGGGGGAGACGGTGAACTTCACGCAGCTTTTCGAGTCGCTGATCGACCGCGGCTACCGGCACGGGGACGATCTGTACCTGGGCCCCGGCGAGTACCGCCGCATCGGCGACACGCTCGATATCTACCCCATCCAATCCGCCGCGCCCTACCGCATCACGTTCGATTTCGACAAAGTGGAGAAGATTCTGGAAGTCGATACGAGCGATTACTCGCAGACGAGCGACGCGGGCACGGAGCTCGTCATCAGCCCCGTGGTGTTTTCCGGCACCAAGCCGCTCGCGCAGCAGTTTCCCAAAGGCATGCTCCTCGTGCTGGACGACCAGGATGACGTGGAGGCGGCGATGGGCATCGAGACGCTGCGCTTCACGGCGTTCCCCGAGAGCCAGGAGCATCACGCGCACCTGCGCTACCTCTCGGTGCTGAAGTTCTACACGCTCGCCGATTTCCTCAACGACGTGCGCGACAAGCTCACGCAGGGCTGGCGCCTCATCGTTGTGTCGAAGCGCAGCGACGAAT
Source organism: uncultured Candidatus Peribacteria bacterium (assembly GCA_964618035.1). Lineage (GTDB taxonomy): Bacteria > Patescibacteriota > Gracilibacteria > Peribacterales > Peribacteraceae > JAQBQQ01. The sequence continues at coordinate 474 of CAZTYD010000042.1, read as the reverse complement.
TGACGGGGATTTTGAGGGAGGAGAAGGTGCCGTTTACCGTCGAGGACGAGGCGCGGCAGGGCGCGCTGACGGTGATCCACTCCGGCGAGGACGATCTGCTCCCCCACTCGCTCCAGAACCCGGACTTGCAGTGCGCGCTCCTCACCGACCGCGAGATCTTCTCGCTCAAGAAATCCGGCAAGCAGCGCAGCGTGCAGAAGCTGGCGCTCGATTTCATCACGTCGCTGCAGCCGGGCGACTACGTGGTGCACATGGACCACGGCATCGGGCACTTCGAGGGGATGACGCAGAAGACGGTCGACGACATCCAGCGCGAGTACCTGGAACTGAGCTACGCCGGCGGCGACAAGCTTTATCTGCCGGTCGAGAATATCGAGCTTCTCAGCCGGTTCGGCCATGAAGAGGGGCTTCTCGACAAGCTGGGCGGCGGCGCCTGGCAGGCCAAGAAGGCCCGGCTCAAGGAACGCATCCGCC
>CAZTYD010000041.1:0-7391 GCA_964618035.1 uncultured Candidatus Peribacteria bacterium | reverse complement strand
CGATGCTGTATTCCTCGGAGGGGCTTATGTCGGTCTGCGACCTTGTGCCCTCGGTCTTCGGACGTGCGAGAAGTGTAACCCTAATTGAGGGGAGGTCAAGGGAGAATCGTAAGAAAGTGCTGAATAAGGCGTCGTGGGCGAAGACTTCAAGATTGCAGGACTGCAAGATTGCAAAGGAAGGACCAAGGGAAGAGCTCTTGGGTTTTGGTTTGGATTCTTGCAATCTTGCAGTCTTGAAGTCTTTTCTCCCGTCGATAAGTGTCTATCATACGACCATGCGCCTCCTGCTCCAGAGGGTCCAATCCGCATCCGTTACGGTGGATGGGCGCGTGCTGGGACGGATTGAGCGCGGCTACGTCCTGTTCGTGGGGGTCATGCGCGGCGATACGGCGGCGGAGGCAGAATGGTTAATGCGGAAGGTTGCGAGTTTGCGCCTTTTCGAGGGTGAAGAGGGAAAGATCAACGACCGGTCCATCGTCGATACCGGCGGGCAGGTACTGGTGGTATCGCAGTTCACGCTGGCGGGGGCCGTGGAGAAGGGGAATCGTCCGGACTACACGGCGGCCGAAGCGCCGGCAGCAGCTGAGGCTCTGTACGGCCGGTGCATCGATCTTCTGCGGGAGGCGGGGGTGACGAGCGTGGAACAGGGCAGCTTCGGCGCGCACATGCAGGTGACGCTCGTCAACGACGGACCGGTCACGCTTCTCCTCGAACGCGCGCCGGGGGTGTAAACTGTGCGTTCCTCCGATGGACGAGACGATTTCCTCTCCGCTGGCCGCCATCCTGCAAGAGCTCCGCATGCGGAAGGTGGCGACGCCGCGCGTCGAGGCGGCATTTCACCTGGCGATGGAATTTTACGTCGGCACTATGCACTGGGTGGGTATTTCCACCGCGGAGCACGTAGCGAGCGTTCTACGCGCGTTGCTCGCGTTCGAACCGGACGAGGACGCGCTCGTCGCCTGCGTGCTGCACCATACGCTCGACAGCAAGCGGATAACGCTCACGAATATCGAAGAGCAGTTCGGCCACGCCGTCCGGGCGCTCGTGAGCGGAGTGCATCTCTTGTCGCAGGTGCAGATGCAGACGAGTCGCCACTCCGTGCAGCATCTGCGCATCATGCTCTTGAGCGTGGCGGACGACGTGCGTGTGCTCCTCATCATCCTGTGCGATCGTGCCTCGCTCCTCGAGGAGCTGCCGCATGCATCGGACGAGGATCGGAAGTGGATCTGCCAGAACGTGCTGCACCTGTTCGCGCCCGTGGCCTCCCGGCTCGGGATCCACGCGCTCAAGCAGCGGATGGAGAACGCTGCCTTCCCCGTTCTGTACCCGAACGACAGCGCGCTCATCCAGACGCAGCTGCAGCATGTGCACGCGCGCTACGCGGATTTTCTTCCGGAGGTCGCGGCACAGCTGCGCAACGCGCTGGCGGATCAAGGGATCACGGCAGGGGTCGATGGACGCGAGAAACATCCGTACAGCATCTTCCTCAAGATGCGAACCAAGAGCGTCTCCGACATAGAGCGGCTGCACGATCTGTTCGCGCTGCGGATCATCGTCGAGACGGAAGCGGATTGTTACCGCGCGCTCGGCGTGGTGCACCAACTGGGGCGTCCCGCCGCCAATCGGTTCAAGGACTACATCGCCTTTCCCAAGCCGAACGGCTACCGCAGTCTCCATACGACCATGGCGAGGTTCCCGGGCGTGCCGGAGGGCATCTTCACGGAAGTGCAGATCCGCACGTCGGCGATGCACCGCGAAGCCGAGTTCGGCATAGCCGCTCACTGGCACTACAAGGAACGCGGGTCGGCCGCGCGCGTGGTCGACAGCGTGCAGCTTCAGGAAGTCCTCTCGAAGCAGCACGATTTCGAGCAGGAGGAGGAGGCGACCAGCATCATCAGCGACCACATCTACGTCCTCACGCCGTCGGGCGACATCGTCGAGCTGCCGGAGGGGGCCACGCCGCTCGATTTCGCCTTCCAGATCCACACCGATCTCGGCTTGTCCTTCAAGTCCGCCCGCGTGAACGGCAGCATCGTGCCGCTCACGTACGAGCTCGAGAACGGCGACGTGGTCGAGATCGTGCGCAATCGCACGCCCCAGCCGTCGCCGGAGTGGCTCAAGCTCGTCAAGATGGCGTCGTCGCGCGCCCGGCTCAAGCGGTACCTGCACTCGCTCAACCGCTCGGAGTACGTCGCGCGGGGCCGCACGCTCCTCAACGAGGAATTCCAGAAGCTGCACCACGCGCCGCTCGATACCGATCTCTCGGCGCTGCGCCTGCACGAGGGTTCGGTGCTCTCGGTGCATGAGCGCGAGGATCTCCTCATGAAGATCGGCCAGGGATCGGAACGCGCGTCGGCAGTCCTCTCGCACCTCGATACGCTGCGTCCGCTGCTGCAACAGCGCGAGAAGCAGAAGAGAGCAAAGGCCCATCCCTCGGCATCGGGTCTCGTGATTGACGGCGGACTGCGCATGCCGGTGCGCTTCGCCAAGTGCTGCAAGCCCAATAACACGCACGAAGGCGGCATCGTCGGCATCGTCACGCGGAACGGCCGCATCACCGTGCACCGCGAAGGGTGTCGGATGATCCGCCTGGCGAATGCGGAGCGGATGGTGGGGGTGCGGTGGGAGGCGGGGTAAGAAGACAGATATCAGATACGCATATTCCCCTTGGGAAATCTACCAACTCACAACCAATAACTGATCCACCAAAAACCGATATGTTCGTTTCCTCCAAGACTCTCCGTCTTCACTTCAACATCTCCCCCACGAACTTCTCCACCTTCCTGCGCCAGCGCAGCTGCTCGAACTGCTCCGTGCCCCTCTCGAAACGGGGCATTTGGGCGCGCTCCTCGGGCGATGCCGACGCTTGCGTATCGGCGACGAGCTTCTCGATCTCCTCATCCGTCACCTCGATGTTCTTCTGCTTCAGTGCTTCCTCCAATCCGAACCGCAGCGTGAGCCGCTTCGTGGCTTGCTCGCGCATCTCCTTCTGGAGCGATGCCTCGTCGCGCTGGGTCTGCTGCATCCAGTCTTCGATGCTCGCGCCCTGTCGCTCCAGCCGGTCGCGCAGGTCGAGCAGAATGGCGCGCGCTTCCTGTTCCACCAGCTCGTCTGCGAGCTCGACGTTCGTCGCTTTCGCCAGCGCGTCGAAGAGTTCTTCTTCTCGCTTCTGGTGCAGCAATCCCTGTTCCTGTTCCTTCATCGAATCCTCCAGCCGCTTGCGCACGCCGGCGGCGGAGTCGGCCTGCAGTTTCTGCTTCGCGAATTCATCCGTCAGCTCCGGTTTGTTGACCTCCTCCACTTTCGTCACCGTCACGCTGAAGGTAGCGGGTTTGCCGCGTAGATGCTCGGCATGGTACTTCTCGGGGAAGGTGATGGAGAAGCTCTTCTCCTCATTCTTCTTCAGCCCCTTCAGCTCATCCTCGAAACCGGGGATCAGCGTCTTGCTGCCGATGACCGCCTGGTAGCCGCTCGACCGCGTGCCGGGAATCTCGTTCTTCTGCTCATCCACCCCCACGAAATCCATCGTCACCTGGTCGCCCTCGGCCGCAGGGCGATCCACTTCGGTGAGCGTCTTGTGCTGATCGAGCACGTAGTCGACCATGCGCTGCACGTCCTTCTCGTCCACTTTCGTGTCCTTCTTCTCGATCTTGATGCCGTCGAGATTCTTGAGCGTCACCGCCTGTTTCTCGACGAACGTCACCTTCACCGTGATCGGCTGCATGCTCTCGATTTCGACGATCGGCGCGAGGATGGGTTTCAGATGATGCTCCTGCGCCAGCTTGCCGATCCACTCCGGCAGCAGCAGGCGCACGGTCTCGTCCATCACCGCCTCGTCCCGCAGGCGCTCGCGGATCGTCGCCGCCGGCGCTTTGCCGGGTCGGAAACCCGGTACGGACACGTTCTGGCCCAGCCGCCGCACGGCGGTTTCCTCGGCCTTCGTGCTCTCGTCGGCGGTGAAGGTCAGCTGAAACTGCGTCTTCGTTTGCGGGAGTTTCTTGGGATCGGAGATAGTAGGCATAACGAGAAGTGAGTAGTTGGTAGTGGGTAGTTGGTAGAGCGCGACTAGGAGCAATCTACTACTCACTACTCACTACAACCTACCAACTCGTCGATTACTTCTTCTTTCTCCAGTACATCAGGATGGGTGTGGCGACGAAGAACGATGAGTACGTCCCGATGATGATGCCGAAGATGAGCGTGAGGATGAACCACTTCACGTTCTGCGGCCCGAAGAGGAGGAGCGAGAACAGCGTGAGGAGCGTGCAGAACGTCGTGTTGAGCGTGCGGTTGAGCGTCTGCCGCAGGCTCGAGGCGGCGAGCGTGACGAAATCCTGGTTGCTGCGTTCGACGGTGAGGTTGTGGCGGATGCGGTCGAAGATGATGATCGTGTCGTTCACCGAGTAGCCGAGGATGGTGAGCAGCGCCGTCATGAAGAGCGTGTCGACCTGGAAGGTGGTGTAGTGGCTGAGGATCGTGAAGATGCCCGAGGTGATGAGCAGGTCGTGGAGCAGCGCCAGTACCGCCGCCAGGCCGAAGCGCATCGGGCTGTACTTGCGCGGCACCCTGCGGAACGCGAAGGCGATGTACAGAATGATGGCGACGGAGGCGACGGCCAGGGCCATGAAGGCGTGGTTCTTCAGCGTGGCGCCGACCGTGGGCCCGATGGTCGTGAACTGCCGCTCGTCGAACTTGCCCAGCTTCTTCTGCAGATCCTGCGTGAAGAGCAGGTGCTGCTCGTTGGTGATGGGCGGCGTGCGGATGAAGTACGTGTCGGCGGTCGTCTTGGAGACTTGCGCGTACGCGAGCGCTTGCTTCAGCGCCTTCGCGTCGGCCGCGTCGGCCGGCGGCGCGGCTTCGAATCCCGCGATCGCCGCCACGAGATCGGCCTTCGCCTTGCCCGTCGGCAGTTGGATTTCCATCAGCGTGCCGCCCGTGAACTCCATGCTCATGCGCGGACCGGGATAGATCAGCAGCACGGCGCTCGCGACGAGGAGCACGGCGGAGAGAAAGCCGAAGACGCGCGTGAGGCGAATGTACGACATCGGGCCGAGAGCGTAGCGGGTTTCGTGGCGGATCACAACCCGGTCTGCGACCCGGATCCTGCGGCGCGTTCGGCGGATGGCGCCCCGGAGACAGGCGGCGTTTCCGTGCGGAAGACGAGGGTGCTCCCCTCGCGCGTCACCGACCATCGCAGGGTGGCATCGCCGTCGAACATGCCGGGCAATAATGCGCGCGCCAGGGAGGACGAGAGCGGCGCGAGCGCCGATTGCAGCCAGGCCGGGCTCGTTTGCCCGGCGGCGAGCGCGCCGCGGGGGAGAAGCCAGGCCGATGCATCATCGTCCTTCAAGTACGGTTCCATGAACGACGCATCGTTGCTGAAGACGAATGCCGCATCCCGCTGCGCGGTGATGAGCAAGCGCCCCGTGCTGTCGCGCGTCGCGAGCACCGTCCAGGACCCGTGTTGCGCAGGCAGCGGGTCCGATGCGGCGTCGTCGGCTACGAGCCCGCGGAAGGAGAAACCCTGCTTGGGGTCGAAGGTCTTCTCGATCAGTCGGCCTCCCCCCGCCGCGCGCTCGCGATGCAGCCGTGCGGCGATCGCCGCGAACGTTTCCGCGCTCGGCGCGGTGCCGCGAAGCACGAAGGCGGTGCCGGTCGCCGAGCGCGGGCCGGCGGCGAGCAGCATGCCGCGCTCAAAGAGCGGCAACAGGTCGTACGAGAGACTGACGTCGCTGCCGAGCGATGCGCGTACGAGGGTGGCGGCCCGCGCGTCGAGAATCATCTGCTCCTCGGGCGTCACGCTCGCGCGCAATGCCGTCCAGAGCCCGCGTGGGCGGCTCACGAAGAGAGTCTGCCCCGCGTTCGCCGGCACGGGAGGCGTTGCGATCGTTGCGGACAGCGCGGCTGCGCGCGGGTTGTACGCCATCAGTGTCGGCGTGCCGGCCTGCAGCGAGAGCCCCACGTAGCGATCGATGCCGAGCAGCGCCGCGGATCGACGGTCGCGCGCCGAGAATGTCTGCGGCAGCCCTTGCGTGTCGATGAACCCCCATGGCTCGGTCGAGAATTTTCCCTTGAGCGTCGCGTACGGCACGGATGCCGAGAGACGATCCTTGGTGCCGGCGAGCAGGGCCGCGAGCTCGGGTTGTCCCGATGTGACGACGCCGTCGCGCAGCGGCGTGCCCGCCTGCGGCGAGAGGGTGAGAGTGTCGTACTTCCGCAGAGGGAACATCGCCCAGCCGAGCGCGCCGGAGGGGAGGCGCACCAGCGCGACGTGCACCGGCTCGGTCGTCGCAGGCACCGTGTTGAGTATCGGAAACAGGGGGGAGAAGCGGCGAAGCTCGCTGGCTTGCACCCGATGAAACACCGCGACCGTCGCCGCTTGCGGCAGGTACGTCGAGGGGGCGAGCTGCCGGTCCGAGAGGAGATAGATGCCGACGAAGAGAACGAGAATGGCCAACGCACTGCCCGCCACGGCGAGCAGCAGGGCGCGGAAGCTGACGGGCGGGGTTTCGCTCATTTCGGCCATTGTAGCGAATAAATTCCCGTTGTCCCGTCGAGTCCAAAATGTATTCATACCATAATTTTATGCTTCAGCTATCACACTTCGTTGCATGTTCAATCGAGAGCGATTACGATGACCCGATTTGTGAATGATCCTTCGGCTCGGCCTGCGGGCCTCGCCCAGGACAGGCTCATAAATCCAGACAGACACCCAGACAAACACACACATGCCCCGGGGCAGAGACCATTGATCCCTGACACCATCGGTCCCAGACCACTCCGCGCTCCGGCGCTACCCGGTCTGTAGTAGAGAGAAGAGTGGCCGCATCGGTCGTTGGATCCTCTCCATCACCCGCGGCCCGTGCTCACCTCTCGTTCCCTTCGGCCACCCCTCCTTGCATCCTTTGCAAACCCCTGAAGACGGAACGACACCGTGACTCCCTCAGGCGCCCTCTGCACACGTTCGTGTGCGCTGTGGCCACCCTCCTCTCTGCTCCGCAATACCGCACCGACGAATGCGAGCGAGCTCGATCGGTGTGTACCCCCTTCCTCCCCAGTGTCTCCCTAGCGCTCTACGCACTACGTGGCAGACCGGTCCGGGGACTTCGGTCGGTCCCGAGGAGAAACAAGAGACCAGAGCATTGCAGAGATCGAGGGCTCCTCCCCTCACTCGTTTCTCCGCCAACGATTACGGCTCAGTGCCATTCCTCACGGAACGTCACCGATAGCCCCGGCGGATGAACACCAAGACAAAAAAGACTGAGCAATCAGTCTTTTTTGCTGTGAGATGAGGAAAGGGGGAAAGAATGCAAGATTGCAAGATTGCCAGAATGCAAGATTGGGGCATGTGGACAAAATTGGGTGCTGAAATGAGTACTTTTCCTCTTCAG
>CAZTYD010000040.1:0-7404 GCA_964618035.1 uncultured Candidatus Peribacteria bacterium | reverse complement strand
ATGTGTCGACGCACAGCCCGCGAACGCAGATGCCCACGGCGCATTCGACGTTGGTGCGGCACTCGTCGATGCATACGCCGTTATCGCACCGGCCGGACGGGCACTGGTTGTCGGACGTGCACTGGCCGGCGGAGGAGGATCCGCCGGTGCAGATGCCGTTGCGGCACACGCCCGACGGACACTGCGCGTTCGACTGGCACGATTGTGCCGATGATGCGCTGCCCGATCCCGGCACGCACTTGATGCACGTCGCGCTCTGCGGATCCGCCGCGCACCGCATCGGCCTGCCGCTCGCGTCGCGTTGCGCTGCGCAGAGTTCGTTGCCGCCGAGGAACGCACACTCATTGCCGCTGCACAAGTTCGTGATGATGGCTCCCGCCGAGGAGCGTGATGACGACTGCGAGCCGCCTGTCCCTTGCGACCGGCCCGAGGAGCCGGTGGTGGACGGTACGCAGCGCATGCAGAGCAGATCGGTGGCATCCTCTACGCAGCGCATGGGCAGTCCGTCGGGGCCGATGAACGTCGCGCATGTCTGCGAACCGCCGAACAGACACTCGAACCCGAGACAGATGCCGCCTCCGTTTGAAGACGACATGGAAGAGTTGGGTACGCACCGGCCGGTTGCATCGCAGTGGCCGCCGGGGCATTGCGTGTCTGTCGTGCATGCGGCGGAAGACGCCGAGGACGATTGCCCGCTGCGCGAAGACGGGTTGGCCGTGCGATCGACGCACCGGATGCAGAGCAGATCGGTGGGATCCGCCACGCAGCGCATGGGCAGTCCGTCGGAGCCCGTGAAGGTAGCGCAGGCGGCGTCGCCGCCCAGCGAGCACTCGAGTCCTGTACAGATCTCGGCGCCCGCGGACGATGCCGAGCGGTGGGAAGACGACGACACGGGTACGCACTGCCCGTTCGGATTGCAATCACCGGACGGACACTGGAAGTCGTACTCGCATTCCATGCTCGAGTTGCTGTTCGCCGACGACACGGGCACGCAGCGTCCATCGACGGTGCAGATGCCGCCGGGGCACTGTGTATCCGACGTGCACTCACGGCTCGATTGCGACGAGAGCGGCGTGCACGCGCCGCCCACGCAGTGGCCGGAAGGACATTCGAAGTCGTAATCGCATCGGCCGCTGGCGCGTGATGAGGACGACACCGGCGTGCACTGGCCGTCCGGCGTGCACTGGCCCGAGGGGCACTCGTAATCGTACGTGCACTGGCGGCTGCCTGCGGAGGAGGAGATCGGCGTGCACGCGCCGCCCACGCAGTGGCCGGAAGGACATTCGAAGTCGTACGCGCAGTTGTTGCTGGAAGACGAAGAGCCGGTCGGCACGCAGCGTCCGTTCACGCACTGTGTGCCGCCGGGGCACTGCGACGTATCGGTGCAGTGATCCGCCGGACATGCGTAGAGGAAAGAGGTGATGCCGCGGGGTCCGCCGGTGAAGTCGGCTTCCAGTCGCACCGTGAACGTCGCGCTCTGCCCCGGTGCGAGTGTCAGTGTATCGAACCCCTGCGTGAGCCGGAATCCCGCAGGCACCGTGATGAGCGATTCGAGTGCCACCGTCTCCGTTCCCGTGTTGCGCACCGTGAAAGTTTTCGCGACGGGCGTGCCGCGCGGCGTTATGCCGAAGTCGACGAAGCCCGTCTGGTTGGGCACGTACGTGGCGCCGTCGAACACGCGCACTTCCGTCGCCGCGCGCGCCGCGAGCGGGACCAGGAGCAGGCCGACGAGGACGAGGAACCGTCTCATGCGTTACGGTGTGGCGGTGGCATCCACCGAGAAACGGAAGGGATTGCGGGCGGGATCGTTGGTACCGAACGAGACGAAGCCGCTCGCGAAGCCGGTGCTTGCCGCGCTGAAACGCACGGCGAAGGTCGTACTGCCGCCGGGCGGAACAGAAGTGAGCGCGAACGGCGAGGAGAGCGCGAAGCCGCTGGGCACGCCGATGGTCCCGAGCGTGAGCGTGGCGTTCCCGGTGTTGCGCACGGTGAAGGTCTTATTGAGCGGCGAGCCGGTACGGACGGATCCGTAACGGACATTGCCGCCGTTGGCGATGGAGGCGCCGTCTGCGAGGACGTTGATCTGCGGAATGGCCGCAGATGTGACGGTCCCTTTGAGACGGAACGTGAAAGGGTTCTGCGACGGATCGTTATCGGTGAAGAAGACGGTGCCCGTGTATTCGCCGATTGCCGTCGCGTTCAACCGGATAGCGAAGAAGGTGGATTCGCCCGGCGCCAGACTCGTCTTGCCGAACGGTGCCGACACGCCGTAGCCGGATGGCACCGTGATGGTCGCGCCGAGGTTCAGGGGGGCGGTGCCCGAGTTCTTCACCGTGAAGATGCGGCTGAGCGGCGAGCCTTGCGGTGTCGTACCCATCAGCACTTCGCTGCTGTTCGGAATGCTCGCGATGCCGTCGAGCACCTCGATCTTCGCCGCGGCCGGCGGGCCCACGGTGCCCTGCACGCGGAAGGTGTACGGGTTCTTGTCGGAGACGGTGGTAGTGAACGACAGCGTGCCATCCGCAGATCCGATGGAGTGTGCATCCATGCGAACGGCAATGGTCGTGCTGCCGCCCGGCGGCACGCTGGCTTGCCCGAAGGAGCTCACGATGGTGAAGCCGAGCGGCACGCGCAGCGCGCTGAGTCCGAGCGTACCGCCCGCACCGGTATTCTCGATGGTGAACGTCTTCGTGAGCGGCGCGCCTTCGGGGGTGCTGCCGAAGAACACGTTGGCGCCGGGAACGAGCTCGCGCGACCCGTCGAAGACCGTGATATCGGCGGCCGACGCCACGACACCCTGCACGGCGAACGTGAAGGGAGAACCCGTCCCGTTGTGCCCGATCGATACGTTCCCGGCGATCGTGCCCGGTGCCGCGGCCGTCATTTTGAGAGTGAAGGTGGTGCTGCCGCCCGCAGCCACGCTCGATGCGGGCGGCGTGACGACGGTGAAGCCGGTCGGCACGGATGGAGTGCCGAGCGTGAGCGCGGCGTTGCCCGCGTTGCGCACGGTGAAGGTTTTGCTGAGAGGCAGGCCCGGCGTGGTGCTGCCGAAGGAGACGGTGCTCGTGCCGCCGGCGAGTTCGGCGGCGCCGTCGAAGACGTGGATCTGCGGCAGGAGGGGAACGGCGGGCTGCACCGTCCCATGCACGGCGAAGCGGAACGACGGCTTGGCGGCGTCGTTGCTGGCGATGGTCACCGTGCCGGCCATCGCACCGGCCGCATCCGCCGTGAGCGTGACGGGGAAGCTCGTGGTGTCGTTGGCCGGTACGTTCGCGCGGCCGAAGCCGGCCGAGCGGAAACCGGTGCCGCCGACGGTGAGCGACGTGAGCGCGAGCGCGGCGTTGCCCGCGTTGCGCACGGTGAAGGTCTTCGTGACGGGCTGGCCCGCGGTCGTCGTGCCGTAGTCGATGTCGCTCGGCGCGGGGCCGCCGCTCACGGGTTGATTGTCGAGCGACACCTGCAGGTTCGGCTGCGGCGCGGCCTCCACGTTCCCGACGATGGTGAACCGGAAGGGGTTCTGCCGGTCGTCCCCGTTCGGGATGGAGACGATGCCCGCACTCTCGCCGAGCGCCGCGGCGGCCATCTGCACGTCGAACGTCGTCGTTTGATCCGGCGCGAGAGAGGTGGCGGCGGGTCCGCGCGTGAGCGTGAACCCGTTCGGTACGGTAATGACCGAGCCGACGGCGAGGGCGGTCGAACCCACGTTCTTGACGGTGAACGTCTTCGCGATCGGCGCGCCCACGGTGGTGATGCCGAAGGGCAGGCTGGAGCCACCGGTGACGGGCGTGCCGTTCAGCAGCACCTGGATGCGTCCGTCCGTCAGCGTGCGGAAGGTGTAGTCGCCCGATGCGGCGGTCGTTCCCTGCGCATCCCGCGATTTCACGCGGAAGTGGTAGAGCGTATCCGGCGACAGCCCGGCGAGGCCGACGCCGTGGTTCGTCGCGAGGCTTTGCACCAGCTGCGAGCTGCTGGCGTACGGCGGGCCGGCGGCGGGTCCGTACTCCACGACGCTGTCGGCCGGGAGGTTCGTGGTCCAGGAAATGTCGACGGCCGCCGCGCGCGGATTCGCCGCGGCGACATTCGAAATCGCCAGCGCCGCGGCCGACGAAGCGCTCGAATTCTGCGATGGCGGAGACGCGGTCCCGGGCGTCAGCACGCCGATGACATCGACGCTGTTGGCGAACGTGGAGGCGAAGTTCCACACCGCGCCGCCGCCGTACGACCACACCGCTCCCGAGAGGAGCTCGACGCTCGTGGCGGCGTAGAGCGCGCCGTTGCGCACGGCGAGCATGTTCACGCCCGTGCCGAGTGTCTGGCTGACCAGCACCCACGCGGTTCCGTTGAAGGCGTACACGTACCCTTCGTTCTTCGACGTCTGGAAGTTGTACGACGACACGCCGGCGTAGAGGATGCCGTTCAAGCTCACCAGCGAATTCACGCTGTGCGGCGTGGTCGTCACCTGCGAAGGGTTGATCTGCGACCACGCGGGGGTTACGTCCGTCCAGGTATTGCCGTCGAGGCGGAAGATCCGCCCCGTGGTGCCGGTGCCGATTCGATCGCCGGTGGCGGCGTACAGCGTGCCGTTGTGAGCGGCGAGCGCATTGACGGGCGAAAGCGCGTCGGGCGAGGGCAGCGTGCCCATGTCGCTCCAGGTATTATTGCTGTACCGGTACACGCGTCCGGCCGTTCCCGCGTACAGCGATCCATCGAAGAGCGTGATCGACGATACCTGCTGGGGGAAGTTGCCGAGCACGGTGTAGGCGAAGCTGGTGGGCGGGTAGCGGCGCACCTGTTGTCCCACCGCCGCGTACACGCCGTCGTTGTACGCGATCAGCCCGTTCACCTGTTCCTGGGTGTTCGAATGGAGCAGGGTGTTGTTGGTGCAGACGAAGAGCCCCGGCGAGCCGCCGATGAACAGCCGGTCGCCCGTCAGCGCGAACGAGATCGTCTTGAAGCGCAGATCCCCGTAGCGCGTGCCGCGCGCCAGGTCGTGGTGTTCGAGCAGGTTGTCCCAGCCGCCCGTTCCTTCGGCGTACGCGTCGCCGGCGCCCGCGAAGAAGGTGTTCGCCGGGGGGCAGGCGAACGGCGTCACCGTTCGCTGCTGGCTCGACGATGACGAGTTCCGCCCGTCGGTGACGGGACCGGTGATGGCTCCTTCGACGGTGAAGGAATACACGAGGCACTGATCGATGATGCTCGACTGCGACGCCGATGAGGCGGAGCTGGCCGAGCTCTGTGCACTCGAGGAACTGGCGCCGCTGGCGGAGCTCGATGAAGCTTCCGACGAGGGAATGAGGGCCGTGCAGTACTGGTCGCACAGGTTCTTGTCGGTGTACGACTGAACTTGCGGCGGGCAGGCGCCGCTGTAATTGAACGGCCCGTAGCAGGCGTAGCCCCGCGTGAGGCAGCAGTAGTACGGTTGCCTGCTGGACTGGCTCGACGCAGAGGAGTTTGACGATGAGGTGCTGTGACTCGAAGCGGAGGAGGAGACAGCGTCGCAGCGGTAGCAGCTTTGGCCGGGCGCTCCCGGTTGCGGCGGGGGAATATCGACGCAGCTCTGCCCGACGGCACAGGCATTGCCCACGTTGGCGCACGTGAGCAGGCATTCCGGTTCGCAGGTGTAACGTGGGCATCCGGAGTCATCCGTGCCCGTGATCGTACAGATGTAGCCGGGAAGAGGATCGTACGCGGGGCAGCTTGATGAATTTCCCGAAGACACGGGAGAGCTGTTGACGGACGACGGGACGGAGCTCTGGCAGACAATCCTCGGGCAGCTGCCGATTCCTCCTGTCTGCATGACGGTGCAGCCGGACGGAACGACGGGAGGCAGGGCCGGACAGCTCGATGCGGAGCTGGCAATGGCACTGCTGCTCGGCGTGACCGATGTCCCGCTGGAAGGATAACTGGTCGTTTGGCCGCTGGAAGGCAAGCTGCACGCGCAGGAATAGCCGCCCGGATACTCCACGGGAGGCCCGCACCCCGGCGGACAGGACGGAGGGCTTCCCCCTCCGCCGCTTCCACCGCCTCCCCCTCCCCCGCCGCTCTGCGTGTCCCCGCCACCCCCTCCGCCACCCCCGCTGTTCCCTCCACCCCCGCTATTCCCTCCACCGCCACTATTCCCTCCCCCGGTGCTCCCGCCACCGCCGGACGACCCTCCTCCGTACGAGCCGCCCGCACTGGAGCTGTCGGATCCGTAGAGCTGTGGAGGCCCGCCGGATGAAGACGTTATGTTGTTCTCCGACGGGTTCGACGAATTGCCGCCGCTCCCGCCGCCGAGTGTGATCGGGCAGGAGGTGGCGGAGTTTCCCGCGGAATCCAGGCAATTCCCCACCGTGGAGTAGTACTGTTTGGGCGATCCGAAGCCATGGTAGCGCAGCCACGGTCCGAACACGATGAGGAACGCCGTCAGGAAGACCGTCCCAATGCCGGCTCGGATCAATAGAGTCTCTTTCCGCATAGACTGGGCCGCACTGTAGCATTCTCCACAGCGGAAATCCCGTCCGTTGTGTGGGGCGCGCTGCGCGAACGAGGCAAAATTCCGTCCCAGTCATTTTACCGTCCAATGAAACATCGTCTCTCGCAAGGTGATTTGCGATCTTGACGGGAGCAACGCGAGAATTACCGCTTCTTCCGCCGCATCCATGCGATGCCCGCAGCCGCGCCGGCCACCATGATCGCCACGGCGCCGGGGCCCGTATTGCCTGCAGGCGCATGACTGGTGGCGATAGAAGTCGCCGCGCTTGCGGATGAGCCGTTCGTGGCAGGGAGCGGAAGGTTGATGATGCGTGCCAGAGGATTCGCCGCCCCCGCCTCGCGCCGGCAGAACCGGTCGCACCCGTCCCCCGGCACCCGGTTGCCGTCGTCGCACTGCTCGCCGCTGTCCTTCACCTTATCCCCGCACCGCACCGGCGAACAGTCCGTCCGGCAGTCGCTCGGCGGCGAGGCGGAGGGACCATCCGTATTCTTCAGCCCGTTATCACACACTTCTCCCGCATCCACGACGCCATTCCCGCAGAACTGCGAGCGGAAGTGACAGGTCTTCGGATCGCAGGTGTAGGGCAGCGACTGATTCATCAGTCCCGGCTCGCACTGCTCGTCCAGCAGCACCTCCACTTTCCCGTCCCCGCACGTGCCGTTCTCCAACTTGCAGTCGAAGCTGCAGCCGTCGAGATCCCGCGTGTTGCCGTCGTCGCACTCCTCGCCCGGGTCGAGGGAGCCGTTGGAGCAGACACCGAGCGTGGTGCAGCGGCCGTTGCGGCACATGCCGCCGTTGCAGCTCTGATCACTGTTGCACTCGTTGAAGCAGATGCCGTTGCGGCACACGCCCGACGGACACTGGCTCGTCGTCGTGCACGGGGTGACGCACTCGCCGTTTCTGCACAGGCCCGAGGGACACTGTTGTTC
>CAZTYD010000039.1:3180-7520 GCA_964618035.1 uncultured Candidatus Peribacteria bacterium | reverse complement strand
ATAGGATCGAAGTCCAGAAGCACATCGATTCGACGCATCTTCGCGGACAACTCCCCTTCCGTAATCATCATCCATGGCGTCGTGTGGCGACCGTCACGGGGGAATGGGATCAGCAGACGCGATCGGACGCATCGCAGAAAAATGGATTGCGAAGCGCCTGAGTTGTGGCAGCATGCATCGCCGCGCGCAGCAGACAGTGGATTCATTCGCCTCCTTGCGGTATATCCATCAGACATGGACCTCAGCAGACTCCCCATCGGCAGTCCGCCGGACAACGTGAACGTCGTCATCGAAATCCCCGAGGGCTCCTCGGTGAAGTACGAGATCGACAAGGAATCCGGCCTCCTGTTCGTCGACCGCTTCGTGCACACGGCGATGTTCTTCCCGTTCAACTACGGGTTCATCCCGCACACGCTCTCGGAGGACGGCGATCCCATCGACGTGCTGCTCATCTCCGAGCAGCCCGTCATCGCCGGCTGCGTGGTGCCCGCGCGGCCCATCGGCATGCTCGATATGGAGGATGAATCGGGCCACGACACCAAGATCCTGGCCGTGCCGACCAAAAGCGTCGACCCCTGGTACGCGCACATCGAAGACATCGATGATCTCGACGACCCCACGCAGAACAAAATCCGCCACTTCTTCACGCACTACAAGAGCCTGGAAGACGGCAAGTGGGTGACGGTGAAAGCGATGGCCAACCGGCAGCGGGCGATGGAAGAAATACGGAAGGCGGTGGCGAGGGCGGCGGATCGGCAATGAGCCGAGAATCTTACATCGTGAGTCGTGATGGTGATTGTCACGACGAGCGGCGCACTAGCCCTCTTGGATCCGCACGATTTTAATCTTCTCCTCCTTGGGCACCAGGATCTTCAGCACGCAATCGCGATTGAACGTCGCCTTCACGCGCTTGGGGTCGATCTCGCAGGGCAGCGTGACGGACCGGCTGAAGGGCCCCCAGTAACATTCCTGCAGGTAGTACTGGCTCTCGGGAATCTGATCCGTCTGCCGACGGTGGCCGCGGATGGTGAGCACGTTGCCGTTCACCTCGATGTCGAGATCCGAGAGGCGCACGCCGGCGATGGGCGCCTTGATGATGTAGTAATCGTCCTGCTCGTAGATGTCGACCGCCACGCGCCCCACGCCGTTCTGCGCCTGAGGCAGTGCGGCTTCCGGCAAGGGCTCGGCCTTCCTGGGCGTCGAGCCGAAGGGGAAGATCGACCGCGCCTCGCTGCCTTCCTCGTTCAGCGAACTGAAGATGCCGTGGAACGGAGAGGTGCTCATACCGGGTGAATCGTAGCAACAACGCGCTCCAATCGGCAAAAATGAATGCTCGTCAAAGTGAAAAACTTGTGCGGTAGTCGCGCGCGATCCTCGCGCACGTTTCGCTCGCCGGGCCGCGCGCGTATGCTCCGCGTGCCGATGCTCCTCCTCCTCGCGCTCGCCACCGGTGCCTTCTACGGCATCAGCCTGGCGCTGCCGGTGTCCGCCAGCGGGCACCTGCTCATCCCGGCGCTGCTCTTCCCCCGGCTCATCCAGCCCGCGCACGTCGCGGCGCTGTTGCCGGCGATCCAGGCCGGCGCGATCATCGGCCTCGTGGCGGCGTACGCCGGCGAGTGGCGGCGCATGATCGTCTCCATCGGCGGGAAGCACCGTCGCGCGCGACGCACGCTCTCGCTGCTGCTGATCGCCCTCGTGCCGATCGTGCTCGCGCGCATTTTCCTGCATCCGGCCACCTACACGCTCACGCCGCGGTCGTTCTCGCTGGCCCTGTCGCTCTCCGTCACCGCGGCCTTCCTCATGGGCGCCGAATTCTTCCGCACGACGACCACGCTCGAGACGATCCGCTACGAACGCGTGCTTCTCATCGGCCTCTTCCACGCCCTCTCACTCGTGCCGGGTTCGTCGTCCATCGCGCTGGCGACCGGCAGCAGCCGCATGATGGGCCTCTCGCGCCGCGAGAGCATCGACTTCGCCTTCCTCCTCATCGCCGCGTCGCTCGTCGTCGCCCCGCAGACGGCGGGGCACGTCGCGCCCGTCGCGCCGCCCGGCGCCCTGGCGCTCTCCTTCGCCGCCTCGGCGGCCGTCACCTGGCTGCTCGCCGCGCTCCTCCGCACGTACGCGTCGCGCATTCGCCTGGCGTGGTTCGCGGTCTACCTGTTCGCGTTGTCCATCCTGCTCTTCGTCTACCACTACCGCGGCGATCGCCTGTGGGACGCGGCCAGCGTCCGCGCGTCGCTGCAGCACTACGGCGCGTTCGCCCTGTTCGTCTTCGCCGTGATGGAAGTGATCCCGCCGCTGAGCTTCGTGTCGCCGGGCATCTTCGTGATGATCTCGGCCGGCGCGCTCGTGGCCGACGCCCGCATGGGCGTCCTCTTCTACGTCTCGGCGGCGGGCGGCCTGATGGTCGGCAATACGATCCTGTTCTTCATCGGCCGCTGGTACGGGCGCGAGATCGCGCACGCGTTCTACCTCACCGAGAAACGGCTCAGAACCGTCGACACCTTCATGGCGCGCTTCGGCCGCACGAGCGTGTTCCTGGGCCAATTCGTGAACGCCATGCGCCCATTCGTCGCCTTCGCCGCCGGCACGAGCCACCTGCGGCGCGACGTCTTCTTCGCCGCCATGGGACTGGGCTGCCTGCTCTGGGCGGGGCTGCTGCTCGGCATCGGCTTCTTCCTGCGCGATCACCTCAAAATCGTCCTCTCGTTCCTCGGCACGGCCAGCACGGTGCTGCTCGTCGGCTCCATCGTGTTCCTGGTGACGGCGGAGCGAAGGATCATCGGCGAGGAGAAGCAGTGATGCGCCTTCGCGTTGGAAACATGACTGCCGCCGCACGCACGGCCGTGCGGCGCGCGGGAGTGGTCGCCCGAACGATGACATTTCCACTCCCTGGGATGTTTCGCGACTCCATCAAGCGAAAAATCCGTCGTTTCCTTGCCCGCACCTGCGGGCTGAGTACAATGCCTGAGCTCCGTTTTCACGCGGAGTGCCATCCTCGACTTCCACACGTTTCTCCTGCATACTTCTTTTCCTTTGCATGTCGACCATCGAATTGAAAAATGCCATCCGGCGCCTCCGCTTTGATCGCAACATGACCCAGGAAGAACTGGCGCTGCGCACGGGCGTCTCGCGGCAGACCATCATGAGCATCGAGCGCGGCCGCACGAATCCCTCCATCCTCCTCGCCTACAAGATCGCCACCGCGTTGAACGTCGATGTGAACGAGGTGTTCTTCATGGAGGGGAAGCTTGCACCGGTGTGAGACGGAAGATTGCAAGAATGCAAGACTGCAAGATTGCAAATCCCAGCGGGTGTCTTTTATGCAGGAAGCGATAGGGCTGCCGTGATGATTTCAGAGACGGCGAGCGGCTGCGCGATGCGGAGGTCGTCGACGTAGAGCTGCAGCGACGTACGGCCCCGGAAGGATTCCATGCCGATGCGGCAGGCGATGTCGAGCGGCTGCCCTGCGTGTTCCGCGAGCGCCCCCAGGCCGAAGCCGATGAGCTTGTGCCCGCCGGCGCGCGCCTGCAGGTGCGCCGCGTCGTTCCCGCACGTGCGCACGTCGGTGAGGAGAACGGCGGGGAGGAGGAAGCGCGGCTCGAGGTTCCCCTGTCCGAACGGCTCCAGCAGCCGGATGTTCCCGCACAGGGCGTCGCACACGTGGTGCGCATGCACCGCAACGTCGATGTCGAGCGACGGAACGAGCTCCTCGGGCGGCACGCGCGCCGCGACGTCGTCGCGCATGCGCCGCTCGAGCTCCGGCAGGGCCGATGCCGGCAGGCGCGCGCCGGCCGCCTGCGCGTGACCGCCGAAGTGATCCAACAGGTCGCCGCAGCGTGCGAGCCCTTCCGTGACGTTGTAGCCGGGAATACTCCGCAGCGACGCCACGCAGCTGCCGGCGTCGGTGAGACTGCCGACGAAGCTCGGCTTGCCGTACGCCTCGGTAAGCTTGCCCGCGAGGAGCCCCACGATGCCCGGCGTGTAGCCGGCATCGGCGGCGAAGAGCATGGGCGCGGAGGGATCGACGCGCGGCAGCAGAGCATCCCAGTGGCCGCGCACGCGCTCCTGGCGCTCGCGGTTCAGCACCTCCAGCCGCTGCAGCGCCTGCGCGTTGCCGAGGAGCGCGGCCATCGCGATGTCGGGGGATTCCATCCGCCCGGCGGCGTTGATGCGCGGCGCCAGCCGGAAGGCGATGTCGCGACTGGTGACGACGGCGCCGAGTCCCGCGGCGTCTTTGAGCGCGAGCAGCGGCCCGCCCCTCACCGCCCCCAGCGCCGCGATGCCCTGCTGGACGATGGACCGGTTCTCGCCGCGCAGTTCCACCAAGTCCGCCACCG
>CAZTYD010000039.1:0-3170 GCA_964618035.1 uncultured Candidatus Peribacteria bacterium | reverse complement strand
TGAAGGCACTGTCGGCCGCGCTGCACGAGCGCTTCGACCCGGTCGTCGACGAGGCGGTGCCGGATCGGCTCGTACAGGCGTCGCGCGGCCCGCTGCGTCGCTATGCAGTCGCCGCCGGCTGGATCCTGGTCGGTCTCGCGGTCGGTCCAATCGCCGTTGCCGCGCGCGCGCTCAAGCGCCATCACGACCAGAGACACAAGCCCCGATGCCGCCGGGTGCGGCTCGGGGTAGTCGGGCGCGAGGGCGGGGTGCAGCAGCGCGACGGCGTCGGGCAGCTCCTCGCGCAGGTGGTGGTGGTCGATGACGATGACGTCGATGCCCGCGTCGCGCGCCGCCTGGATTTCGGCGACGGACGCGATGCCGGTGTCCACGGTAATGAGGAGCGAGGTCTTCGCGGCGACGCACTCGGCGACGTGCGGCGGCTTGAGCCCGTACCCTTCGCGCAGCCGGTGCGGCAGCCGCACCGTCGCATCGGCGCCGTGGCGGCGGAAGAACCGCAGCATCTGCACCGCCGAGGTGATGCCGTCGCAGTCGTAGTCGCCGAAGATCGTCACCGCTTCGCGGCGGTCCACCGCCCGCCAGATGCGCTCGATCGCCCGCGCCAGATCCGGCAGCAGGAACACCGCCGAACGTTCGTCGCGCATGCCGATCTGCAACCGGCGCTCGCCCGCCAGCAGCGCGAGGATGTGCGGGGCGGCGGCCGCGCCCGTGGGAGGCAGGACGGCACGGGCATCGTGCCGGATCTTCCACAACCGGCGCGTGAGCGATAACGACATGCGGCGCGACAGGAAAAATGCGAGGGAGGACGCGATCGTAGCAGACGCCATCCGCCCGCCGCACGGAACTGGGCGACAAAAACAGACTCGTTCGAGTTTTTGCCTTCCGGAAGAGACGAAAGACGTTCCACCGGCAGGCAGAACGGTGCAGGCCGCTCGCGGGATTTCGCGACGCCATTCGACAATCATGCCAATCGCTCTACACTCCCCCCATCATCGACCTGTCCCTCCTCCAATGCCCGGCCTGCCATGGCGGTCTCGAGCGGCGCGAGTCGGCTCTCGGCTGCGCCCACTGCCGCACGGAGTATCCGCTGCGCGGCTCCGTGCCCGTCTTCGTGCCGGAGGCGCGGGAGAACATCGTCGGCGCGCACCGCGGCAAGACGTCCGCCTTCAAGCGCGCCCTGAAACTCCTGCGGCCGCCGCACCACTCGGTGTACTTCTCGGATCTCGGCCCCTCGTACGGCGAGGGGAGGGAGTTGAGGCAGTACCTGCGCGATCACCCGGATCTGACGATCCTCAACATCGGATCGCTCTCCATCGATCTGCGCACGCTGCACCCGCACATCTGGAACCTCGACATCGTGCATTACCCGTCAGTCGACGTCGTGGCCGACGCGCACCGTCTGCCGTTCAAGGACGACAGCCTCGACATGATCCTCTTTAAAAACGTGCTCGAGCACATCCGCGACCCCGCACGCGCCATGAGCGAGATCCACCGCGTGCTGAAGCCGGGCGGCGTGCTGTACATCAAACTGCCGTTTTTGCAGCCGTTCCACGCCGTGCCCGACGACTACCAGCGCTACACGGTGAGCGGCATGGCGGAGCTGATGAAGGGCTACGAGCAACTCGATTTCGGCATCGCGGTGGGGCCGGGCTCGATGCTGAGCTGGATGCTGCGCGAGTACCTCGCGATCCTCACGTCGTGCGGCAGCATGAAAGCCTACAGAGCGGGGCTGATCGTATGGGGATGGCTGACGTTCTGGATCAAGTACACCGATCTCCTGTTCCGCAGGAATCCTTTAGCGAACCGCGTGACATCGGCGTTCTGGGGAATGTATAGGAAGAGGTAACTGGTGAATTTAATGTTTGGTTGTTCAGCTGCACTTCAGGGGAAGATTGCAAGATTGCAAGACTTCAAGAATGCAAACAAACATGCTAAGGATGTCACTTTTTAGCTTACCGCTTACCGCTCCTCGGGGCTCATAGCAACAGCATCTTCCCCAGCTGCAGAAACGCCAGGAAACCGAAGATATCCGTCGCCGTGGTGACGAAGATGGAACTCGCGATGGCCGGGTCGATGTTGCAGCGCTTGAGCACGAACGGCACCAGCGCGCCGAAGAACCCCGCGACGAACAGGTTCAGCACGAGCGCGAGCCCGAGCACCAGCCCCAGCAAGGGCGTGGCGCCGAAGAGGATGGCGGCGCCCGCCGCCACGAGGCCGATGATGACGCCGTTGAGCATGCCCGCGATCGCCTCGAAGGCGATCACTCTCAGCGCCTGGTCGCGGTCGAGATCGCCGGAGGCCAACCCGCGCACCACCACCGCCAGCGCCTGCGTGGCGGCGTTGCCGCCCTCGCCGGCCACGATGGGCATGTACACGGCGAGGATGGCGAGGCTCGCGATGACATCCTGGAACATCGCCACGACGGCCGACGCCAGGAACGCGGTGCCCAGGTTGATGATGAGCCACAGCGCGCGCCGCTTCACCTTGAGGTAGATGGGATCCAGCGGCGTCTCCTCGCGCACCACGCCGGCGAAGCGGTACACGTCTTCGGTCGCTTCCGCCTCCGCCACTTTCAGCAGGTCTTCCAGGTGGATCACGCCGACGATCTGCTCGTTCGCGTCGACCACCGCGATGGCTTCGGTGCGGTGCGTCGAGAGCAGTTCCAGCAGGTGCTCGCGGTCGGTGTCGGCCGACACCACCGGCATGCGCTGCGCGATGGTCGAAATCTCCGACAGCGGCGATTTGAAGACGAGCTCGCGGTGCGGCAGGTAGCCGAGCAGCTTGCCGCGCTGCTCCACGAGCACCACGGGCGTGTTCTTCTTCTCCTTCGTGCGCTCACGCACGGTGCGAACCACCTCCTCCAGCTTCTGCGGCGCCTGCACCACGAGGAAGTTCAGATCCATCAAGCCGCCCGCCGTCTCGGAGCCGTGTGTGAGCAGCTTCTCGATGCGGAACCGCTTGTCGCCGAGCATCTTGCCCAGCACGCTCTGCTGCCGCTCGGGCGACAGGTGCTGGAGCACGTCGGCCGCCTCGTCCTCGTCGCAGAAGTGCAGGAACCGCGCGATGATGGAGTCGGTGAGCAGCGGCAGTACGGCCTCTTTACTGGAGGGCGTGAGCTGCGTGACGGCCTGCGCCTGCAGCTCCGGCGGCAGCAGCGCGAACACCTTGCG
>CAZTYD010000038.1:0-7555 GCA_964618035.1 uncultured Candidatus Peribacteria bacterium | reverse complement strand
GCTCCCGCTGCTGCAGGCGGCGAGTAATGGCGAGAAGAAGTACGTTGTAGCATTGGTGAAGAAGACAGAAGGCAGAGGACAGAAGGCAGAGGCTAGCAATGATCCGAGACCAGACCTGATGAAGGCTAGTTTGGCGAACGCTCAGCCCCAACCGCTGCCTTCTGACTTCCGTCCTCTGATTTCCCCGCCGCCTTCCCCGCTCGCCGCCGCGCTGCTGCCGGTCACGAGCTTCCCGCCCGTTCTCGACCAAGCGGATATTCATGAGACGGATAAAGAGACGCTCAATCCCATCCTCCGCGCGCTGCAGCCGGCATGCCTCGCGAAGCTGAAGGATCTGTACGTCGTGTACAACGGATCACTCACCAGCCGCGGCTTCGCCGGCAAGGGCACGGTGATGCTCGACGGCACCGCGCCAGAAATGAAGCAGGTGGCGCTGCACGAAATTCTCGGCCATTTCCAGGGACTCACCTGTCTCGGCGGTACGCGCGGCTCCGCGCCCAGCGCATTCAAGGACGGCAACGATCCGATCCCGCTCGATTCCCCGCTCGTCTCGTTCTTCCGTATCTCGTGGACAGACGAGAACACACGCAGAACTGACGCTGTCGCCAGCGACTTCGTGAGCGGCTACGCCCTGCAGGGCGGCGCGCACGAGGACTTCGCCGAGACGGTCGCCATGTACGCCTCCCAGCGCAGCGCCTTCGAGCAGATGGCCCGGCAAGATCCGATCCTCGCGCAGAAACTCGAGTGGATGCGCACGTACCTGCCGCAGCAGACGCCGCTGATGACGGGCACCTACGTCGTCGACGGCACGAAGCGGCCGTGGGATGTGACGCGACTACCGCTTTGAGGCGGAAGATTGCAAGATTGCAAGACTGCAAGATTGCAAGGAAGACCCAAGGGAGGAGCTCTTGGAGTTTCGTTTGCAATCTTGCAGTCTTGCAATCTTGCAATCTTCTCCCGAAGTAGGCATCCCTCCCTCCCTGAGCTACTCTGCCTCCGACATGCGCTACCGTGTACTGCTCCTGCTTTGGCTCCTCAGCGACATCGCGCTGTTCCTGGCGGCGTACGCCATTGCCTACCGGCTGCGCATCGGGTCGTTCGTGTCGACGGATTTTCCGTTCGCCCAGTACATGCTGATCGCCGCAGGCATCGCGCCGATGTGGCTGATCGCACTCGTGACCACGCGCGCGTTCGCGCTCACGCGGCGGCAGGCGACGCCACGCAATACCGCGTACATCGCGTACGCCGCCGTGATGGGCACGGCGCTCTTCGCGCTCGCGTACTACTTCGTCTTCCGCGCCACCTTCAGCCGTTTGCTGCTGCTCGAAACGCTGCTGTTCAGCTTCCTCCTCACGATGCTCTGGCACGTCGTCTACGAGCACCTGCTCCGCCGCATGCTCTGGCGTGATCCCCCCGCCTTCCCCACGCTCATCGTGGGCGTCACGCGCGAGTCGCGCGAACTCATCCGCCTGATGAATGCCCATAAAAATCCCCTCAAGCCCGTCGCCGTGCTCGACGGCACCGGCGCGAAAGACACGGCGATCGACGGCGTGCCGGTGCTGGGCAAACTCAACAAATTGGAAGAGACGCTCGACATGAAAAAGATCACGCACTTGATCCAGTGCAGCGATCTCGAACAATCCATCAACCTCCTCTCCGCCTGCCGCAATAAGGGCATCACCTACGGGATCCTCCCCTCCGTGCTGGGCATCTTCGAACGCGACGAACGCATCGAATCCATCGAAGGGAAAGGCCTCACGATCGTGAGCCCGAAGCAGGGGAAATGGACGTGGTTCTTCCGCTGAGCGGAACGTCGGGAAGAGAGGGCAGAAGCCAGAAATGAGAGGTCAGCAAAAATATGTGCCTCAGAATACATTGTGTCGCGAAGGAAGTTGCTTATGCCGAGAGCATGCTGGAACTTCCCTTCAAAAAGCTGCTCGTTTGGCAGAAATCGATGAGGCTGGCGGTCAACGTGTATACGATGACGCGTCGCTTCCCCGCCGCTGAACGTTATGGACTCACGTCGCAGATAAGACGATGTGCCATTTCGATACCCTCCAATATTGCCGAAGGAAGCCAGCGATCTTCCAAGAAGGAATCTGCAAATTTCCTCATGATTGCCAAAGGCTCGCTTGCAGAATTGGAAACACAACTTCTTCTCTGCAGTGCGTTACAATTCCTTTCGGCGGATGAGGCTGCCCGTTACCTTCTTGATATCGATGAAATTGCAAGAATGCTCTACAGCCTCCACCGAAAACTGATGTCTCCTAAGACTTCTCCCCCCTGACCTCTTCCCTCTCCCTTCTGCCCTCTCCATGCATTGTCTCATTCTCGCCGGCGGATTCGCCACACGCCTCTGGCCGCTCACCGAGAAGCGCGCCAAGCCGCTGCTGCCCGTGGCGGGCAAGCCGATCATCGAGTACCTGACGGAGAAAATCCCGACGAACATTCCGGTCTCCATCAGCACCAATGCGGCGTTCAAGCACGATTTCTACGCGTGGATCGACACGCTGAAGCGCCGCGACATCCACTTGATCGTCGAAGACGCGCGGCACGATGATCACAAGCTGGGCGCGCTGGGCGCCACGCGGGAGTGGATCGAGAACGAGCGCATCGACGACGACGTGCTGCTGCTGACGGGCGACAACTACCTGGGTTTCTCGATGGAGGAGTTCCTCGGCGCGTACCGCGACGGCACGCCGTTGCTTGCCGCGTTCGACATCGGCAGCCGCGAGAAGGCCGCCGCCTTCGGCACGGTGCTGACGGACCCGGCGGACCCTCGGAAGATCCTCGGCTTCGAGGAGAAGCCGCGCGAGCCCAAGACGACGCTCGTCTCGAGCGGCTGCTGCGTCATCCCGCGCGGGCACCTGCGGGTGCTCGTCGAATTTTCGCGTGCGCACCCCGACAACGTCGGCGGCGTCTTCGAGGAATTCCTGCGGCGCGGCATCGGCGTCGACTGCTTCACCTTCGCGGAGCCGTGGCTCGACATCGGATCCTTCGCCGCGTACCTCGCGGCGCACCGGCTGCTCGTCGGCGAGCGCGCGGTCGTGCACCCGCAAGCGACGCTGGATCTGACGGCCACCGACGGCTGCGTGTACGTCGATCGCGGCAGCAGGGTCGCGCGGAGCGAACTGGTCGACTGCGTGGTGTTCCCCGATTGCGTCATCGAGAACTGCGTGCTGCGCGACTGCGTCGTCGACGCCGGCTGCCGGTTGCGGGGCGTGGAGCTGACGGGCAAGATGCTCCGCGCGGGAACGGTGCTGGGGGTTGAGAATGGAGAATGGAGAATTGAAAATGGAGAATGATGGAAGGCATTCTTGCCCATGGCAGTTCCGCTCATTCTCCATTCTCCATTCTCAATTTTCAATTTCCCCTCCGCCCCCTACACTCTTACCCATGAAGCGCCTCCCTCTCGCCATCCTCCTCGCCTCCGCCGCCCTCGTCGCCGCGTGCTCGCAATCAACCTCGAGCAACGGAACGAATAGCGACACTGTCCGCTACACGCTCAAGATCGACGCAAGCGACTCCACCAAGCGCACGGAACTCGCGCAGGCGGCCGAGCGCGTGGCGAAGGGAGTCGTGAGCAGCATGAAGGAGAACGAGAAGCAGATCACCGTCACCGACGCGTCGCTCGACACCAAACCGGCCGACCCCGTTTTGACGATCACGCTGAACGACGCGCAGGCCGTGCCCACGCTCACCGATGTCCTCACGTCGGGGTTCACGTTCCACATCCTGGCCGAGCACCCGGACATCGCCACCGCCGACCAGGTCGTGGCCGCGCCCGACGGCACGAAGAAACAGGGCTTCAAGGAGACGGGTATCACCGAGACGATGCTGGAGGGCGTGACGGCCGGCGCCATGCCCGGCACGCAGTACGGCGAGGTGCAGCTGAATTTCACTCCCACGGGCCGCGATCTGCTTAAGCAGGTGTACAAGCAGAACCAGGGCAAGGTGATCGGCATCTTCGTGCGCAACCGCCTCATCTCGACCATGAAGATCGAGACCCCCGAGCCCAAGGAAGACCTCCGCATCCTCAATGTGCCATCGCAGAGCCTGGCGAAGACGTTTGCGGATGATGTGAATGTAGGACTGCATGTGACGTTTGCTCCGGAGACCAAGAAATAAGGCCCCAAGTCTCCAAGACGCCACATCCCACTACAGGGTTTGGGATCTTGTTTGGGGATTGGCATCTTGGCATCTTGGGATTTTCCGTCCAAACTGCTACTCTGCATTCCCGCCTCACTCGGAGGCGCTCTCTTCCCTCGTCTCTATGGCTGCGCGTCGCTCGTATCTCTGGCCCGTTCTCACGGCGATCGTCGCGGTCGCGGTTGTCCTCGTCGCCGCGCCGCAGGATTGGAAGACCTGGGCGCCCGGCTTCCTCCGCGCGCCGAGCCTCCACCTGGGCCTGGACCTGGCCGGCGGCACGGAGCTCGATTTCCGCATTTCCGAAGAGGAGATCAACAGCCAGCTCGCGAGCCTCGACGCGCAGATCGCCAAGCAGCAGGCTGCCGGCGGCGGCGATGAGCTGGCCAAGCTCGAAGCGCAGCGCCAGAGCATCCAGGATCAGCAGGCGAACTTGATGGAAGCCATCCGCGCCGTGCTGGAGCGCCGCGTCAACAGCCTGGGCGTGAGCGAAGCGACCATCACGCCGTCGTACTTCGGCAACGAGAAGCACTTGCTCGTGGAGTTTCCGGGCATTACCGACATCCAGCAGGCCATCAAGGTGGTGGGCAAGACGATCCAGCTGGAATTCAAGGAGGAGTTCACGGAGGCGACCGATGAGTACGTGAAGAGCGTGCGGGCCAAGGCCGACGCGGCGTACAAGCGCATCACGCAGAGCGGATCCAGTCTGGCCAAGGAAGGCCAGGACCTGAGCTCGCAGCTCGGCGTGGCCTACAACGATCACGGGCTCTTCTACAAAGACACGCTGCCGAAGGGGCTCGAGGAGCTCTGGACGCTGCAGCCCGGCAAAGTGGTGATGAAGGAAGCGAGCGTGCAGGTGCCCTCGCAGAACGCCAGCGGCCAGCAGACGGAGGAGACGGTGAACGGCATCTTCATCGCCGAAGTCGTCAAACCCAAGACGATGACCGGCCGCCTGATCGAGGAGGCGCCGAAAGCGTTCGCCTACTTGGCCAAAACCAATTCCGGCGCCAGCTACGCCGCCCACGAGAACGTGACGCTCGACGACAAAGTGCCGCCGCGCATCGTGGCTACCATCCGCAGCATGAAGCCCGGCGACCTGAAGTCCGTCGGCACCGACGACAAGAAGGCCCACGTGTTCTTCCTGCGCACGTTCACCAAGGGCCGCGAGCAGATCGCCGCGAGCCACATCCTCATCCAGTACAAGGGCGCGCAGAACGCCGATGCATCGGTGACGCGCACCAAAGAGCAGGCGAAGGCGAAGATCGACGAGATCAAAGCCCGCCTCGCCAAGGGCGAGAAGTTCGAGGATATCGCGCGCAAGGAATCCGACGGACCCTCGAAGGCCTCCGGCGGCAGTCTCGGTACCTTCGGCCGCGGCGAGATGGTCCCCGCCTTCGAGCAGGCCGCCTTCAAGCTGCAGAAGCAAGGCGACGTGTCGGATGTGGTGGAGACACAGTTCGGTTACCACATCATCCGGCTCGACAAGCCCCTCACGCAGGCGCCCGACACGGCGAGCTACGACGACCTCACGCTCGCGGGCGCCGATCCGCTCAAGACGGCCGACAGCCTCATCGCCAAGCTGAAGGCGGGCGAGGTGCGCGACCAGGAGGAGGCAGTGACGCTCCGCACGCTCTTCTTCTCGCTCAAGCCCACCGGCTGGAAAGACACGGAGCTCGACGGCAAGCACTTCCGCTCCGCCAACGTGACGGTCGACAACGTCACCGGCATCCCCGTGGTGCAGATCATCTTCGACACCGAGGGCGGCCGCCTCTTCCAAGAGCTCACCAAGCGCAACATCGGCAAGCGCATCGCCATCTTCGTCGGCGGCGAACTCATCTCGGCCCCCACGGTGAACCAGGAAATCTCCGGCGGCACCGCCATCATCACCGGCTCCGGCAACTTCGACGAGGCGAAGCAGCTGGCGAGCGACCTCAACACCGGCGCCATCCCGGCTCCCATCCACCTCGTGGGACAGCACACGGTGGAGGCGACGCTCGGCTCGGCCGCGCTGGCGACCTCGCTGCACGCCGCGCTCATCGGCCTGGCGATCCTCGCGCTGTACATGGTGTTCCGCTACCGCCTGCTCGGCCTCGTCGCCGACGCCGCGCTGCTCATGTACGCCCTCATCTTCTTCGCGCTGCTCAAGCTCCCGCTGTTCCTCGTCACCGACGCGTACGTCGTGCTCACCGTGGCCGGCATGGCCGGCATCATCCTCAGCATCGGCATGGCCGTGGACGCCAACGTGCTCGTGTTCGAGCGCATGCGCGAGGAGCTGCGCAAGGGCAAATCCGTCCGCACGTCGGTCGAGACGAGCTTCCAGTACGCCTGGCCCGCCATCCGCGACGGCAACGTGTCGACGCTCATCACCTGCTTCATCCTCTTCACCATCGGCACGTCGATCGTCCGCGGCTTCGCCATCACGCTCGCGATGGGCGTGCTGCTCTCGCTCTTCACCGCCGTGGTGCTCTCGCGCTGGATGCTGCGCCACCTGGCGCAGACGAAATTGGCGGAGAACACGGCGCTCTTCGGCGTGAAGCGGACCGATGCACAGGCCTGATGCTCACTGGAATGTTCCTCCTCTGGCTTGCACTTGTCCTGATCCTGGTGAGAGCGATCATACGCGCAATCAGAAAGCATGATCGATCAGAAGTCCTCATAATCAGTACTCTCCTCGCCATAATCCTGTTTTTCACGGGAGAATGGGCGTTGTTCTTCCTGCTCATGATCGGCTGCAGCTTAGGATTAAATCTTCCGTGTCACATGTAGTATGGATTCCCTCTTCATCGACAGCATCGAACTCTGGACGCGCATCGGCGTGCCCGAAGAGGAGCGGCAGAAGGAGCAGCGGCTCCTTGTAACCGTGGAACTTTTGCTAGATCTCTCGTCAGCCGGAAAAAGCGACGACGTAGCGCAGAGCATCAATTACGACCAAGTGACGCAACGTATCCGTGCTCTCGCGCAACAGGAGCGCAAAACGATAGAAGCATTCGCGGAAGATACCGCACAGATGATCTTGAAGGAATTCGGGCCCCAGGGCGGCGTGAAGGTGACGGTGTGGAAGTTCCCGCTGCCAGGAGTGAAGGGTGTGTGTGCGACGATATGGAGGAAGAATGACCAATGATGACCCAAATGAGCGTCTCACGCTGAGGCACCCTCCGACTCCGCTTCGCTCCGCTCAAGACAAGCGTTTAGCCCGCACAAATGTGTCATGCTGAGGTGCGTTGTTTTCCTTTTGTGACTGATCGGTCAGATTTTCAGCTGATGACCGACACGGAAGCCACGAAGCATGACACGGGGAGGCGAGCTTGCCCTGCTCGCCCGCCCGTAGCGGAGGCGAGAGCTTGTCGAAGGACACCTCAGTCCTTGAATGCCAAATCAAGAAGATGAGATTGTCACCTTCTTCACTTTG
>CAZTYD010000037.1:0-7702 GCA_964618035.1 uncultured Candidatus Peribacteria bacterium | reverse complement strand
CGCGCCGCCGCCGCCGAATGCTCCTCCGCAGCACCCGCGGACACCGCCCCCTCCCCCGCCGCCCCGGCAGCCCCCGCCCCAGCCTCCCCCGCCCCCGGGGCCGCGCGGCCCTCCCTTCGACACGATGAAATCGAACAGGAGGCCGAGTGCGATGAAGATCGGGATGGAGAGCCACCACGAGTACAAGAAGGTGAGAACGATGCCGAGAACCCCTCCCAGCACGCCGCCCATCCACCACGAACGCGAGCGAGCGAGGAACGCGCCCACGAAGTTCATGATCACGAAGAAGAAGACGAGACCGCCGCCGAGGATGCCGGGACCGTCTTCCCCATACCTGTCCGCCGTGTACTCGCCGCCAATGTGCTTCTCGAGCGCGTCGATGCCCGCGGCGATGCCTTCGTAGTACTTCCCTTCACGGAAGGCGGGCAACATGTCGTGGTCGATGACGCCCTTGGCGACGATGTCGGGCACGGCTCCCTCCAAGCCGTACCCCGTGGCGATGAAGACCTCACGATCCGCGTACGCGACCAGCATCAGGATACCGTTATTCTTCTTCGTCCCCACCCCCCACTTGCGCCCCACCTCCACCGCCGCGTCGGCGATGGCCTCGCCGTTGAGCGTGTCGACGATGAGCACCGCGATCTCGTTACTCGTCTGGGCCTGGTACGCGGTGAGCTTGGCCTCCAGGGATTTCTCCTGCTCCGGCGTGAGCTTATGGATGGTGTCGGTGACGTAGCCGTCGTTCACCGGTACGTCGAACGCGAGCGTCGTCTGCCACAGCGACAGACCTACCGCCACCCCGATGAGCAGGAGCGGGCGCCGCATGGTGCGTCAGCCGTTGAAATCGACGGCCGGAGCCTTGTCGGAACCCTGCGCGCTCTCGAAGAATTTCTCCGGCGCAAACCCGAAGAGTCCGGCGAAGAGGCTGCCCGGGAATTGGCGCACCGCCAGGTTATAGCTGCGCACTTCCTCGTTGTAATCGCGCCGTGCCGTGCCGATGCGGTTCTCCGTCCCCTCCAGCTGCGCCATCAGATCCTGGAACGCCTGCGTCGCCTTGAGTTGCGGATACGCCTCCACCGTCACGAGCAACCGCGAAAGGGACGATTCGAAATTCTGCGCCACCGCGATCTTATCGTCGCGCGTCGGGGCGGACGCAAACTGCGACCGTGCTTCCGTCACCTGCACGAACGTCTGCTGTTCGAAATTCGCCGCGCCCTTCACCGTGTTCACCAAGTTCGGCACGAGGTCGAAGCGGCGCTGGTACTGCGTCTCGACCTGCGCCCACGACGCCTCCACGCCGGTCTTCGCAGCCACGAGGCGATTGTAACTCACGATGCTCCAGATGCCGAGCAGTACGGCGACGCCGAGGATGATCCAGAGAGCTCCGAACCGCCGCGGACGCGGGGCAACTGTATCCATAAGTGAGAAGGGGAAAGAAACCCGTCGAGTATACACCAGCGACGCGCGTGTCAACGGACACGCGGATTTCCTTCGCTGGTCCGATCATGGTTGCAGCACGCCCTTCGATTTCCCCTCCACCATAATCGTGACCTTCTTCACGCCCGGAAACTGCAGCAGCGTCTGCGTGATCTGGCTGCGGATGGCGGCCGTGCGGCACGCGCCGGCGACATTACCCTGGAGTTCCCTGCTCAGGTCGACGGTCGCGGTTCCCCCCTTGAGCGTCAGCGATCTCACCGTCACGCCGCCGGGGATTGCCGTGCTCGCCCCTCTCTGTGCGTCGAGGGCCGTCGGGCCGCCCAACAGCGCTTCGGCCGCCGTGCGCATCGGCGTGTCCGTGCTCGGCAGGCGACGGGCGAAGCCGTACGTCTGGTCGCAGCGCAGGCGCTGCGGATCCTTCGACACATCGAGAAAGTACATCTGCACCGTGCGCGCATCCGCCTTCCCGAAGGTGATTGGGACCGACACGACACCCGTCTCCCTGCCGTCAATTTCCTGGCCGAAGACGTCAACCGTTCCCTTGTTGCCGAACGGCTCGTCGTACGATGCGCTGACGCTGAAAGATTTCTCGCCGCCGGTTCCCGTCTTCGCGGCGCGTGCCATTCCCTCCATCAGCACCGTGCCATCGGCGTCGCGCACGCGGTAGTGCACTTGGTCCTCCGGCACCTCGGCCGTGCCGGCGATGGTGAGCGGCAAGCCGACTGTCGCGTCTTTGACCGGCTCGCTCAGCGAGATAGTGACCGGCATACCCTTGGTCGATGCACCGGACCCTTCCGTGAAGACCGTCCCATCCGACGACTGGCACTGGCGCGGCGTAGTCATGCGGACGGGATACTTTCGTGCCACACACTCCTCGAAGGTCGTCGGCGGTGCGACGCCCACCCCGGTATTGCACCCGCTCTCGCCGCACTGCGTCGCGTAGAAGACGATGCCGAACAGGACCAAGAATCCGGCCGCGATGACTGCGAATTCCTGCTTCGACATGGACCGAATAGTACATTTTAAGATTGCAAGATTGCAAGAATGCAAGATTGCAAATTCGGTTTACTTCAGACAGTTCGGTGTGCGCGTGCCGTCATCAGCAGCATGATCATTCCTCACTCTCTATGAAGAAAAACGCAGATCGTTCGAATAAAAGCGGCTTCGGCGGCACAGTCACGGACATGGGCGCCAAGCACGCGAAAGGCATGGACTCTTCTTCCTCGAAAACCGGCTTCGGCGGAACCCTCTCGGACTTAGGCGCGAAAGATGCAGAGGGCGTCGGAGAAGAAAATGAACCTTCTTAATTTACAAGTACCGTGCGTGACGGGAGGGGTTGGGAGGTCCTCCTCCCAATGAAAGGAGTCGACCATTCGGCTCCTCGAATTACCAAAAATGGCACCGAGGGTGCCTTAGCCAATAACACCATACAAATCCGAATGGTCGGGACGACTGGACTCCCTTCGGCAAGCTCCCGCTTCTGCCCTTCGGGCTACGGGCGGGCAAGCAGGGGAAACTTCTTGCTCTGTCATCCTGAGGAGCGCCGCAGCGCGTCTCGAAGGATGGTCGGGACGACTGGACTTGGTTCGACTCGCTTCGCTCGTTCACCATGAACTTCTCGTCCACTCTGTCATCAAACAGAATGTATAGCGTGTTGTAAATAGTGGTCGGGACGACTGGACTCGAACCAGCGACCTCGTGCTCCCGAAGCACGCACTCTAGCCAACTGAGCTACGTCCCGATGCTTGTGCCGATTCTACTGCAGAACGAAACACTGCGCCACTCGCCCGGCGTAGTCCGTCGAAGCGGACGGAGTCGGGAGTTACCTCCCGAGCGCCGGCATGGTAGCAGAAAATGCCTGCTCGAACAGAAATCATGGTATTTTGGCTTCTGTAAGCAGATACTCAAGAGACATGAGCCCCGTTATTGACTTTGCGAGAGTGCGACGTAGAGTGCTCTCGAATGACGCATTCGTCGATCATCAGCCGCATCATTATTATCTCGCGCCGCGCGTGAGAGGATGTAGCTGAATCGCACTTTTACTCCCCTCCCGCGCAGACGGGATTTTCTGAAGTGTCCTATGAATACACGCCCCGCACCTGAACAAACGTACTTCGTGCCGAGCCTCGACAAGCGCTGTACGGGAGCCGAACTGAGAAGCGTATACGAGCAACGGCGCTCACGCCTGCGACAGGCCCTTCAATGCCCCGAGGCTCCCTCATTCGAAGTGATCCAGCGTATGACCTTCGCCGTCTCGGAGATATTCAATAAACTGCTGCACGATCAAGGACATGATGCTTTGAGCGAAGAGGGAGAGAGGGATTACGAGGCTACCTGTAACCTCCTCGTGCGGCTCGCCACGGAAAACCCCTCTCAGACTGCGGCAGTACTCTCTCATTTGCAGTCGGCGTATGCGGACTTCGGACTGCAGTGCGGTAGTCGCGCGATCGAGCGGATCCGAGCATTCACTGCCTCGCCGCTTCCAGCTGAACAGCCTGACACAGAGATGGTATTGGCGCCGGTACCCGAAGAAGTAGCGTAATGGATCGCTGAGAGCCCATCCGTACGATCATCTATCACTGGACAACAGCCCTCACATCCGTACACTACCGCTCCCCCCTCGCGGGGGATACTATGAAAGTAGTGAAGCCCTTTTCCCTCCGCGCTTCACTCCCGCTCGTGCTCGTGCACGCGCTGCTCATCATCGTGATCGCGATGAACATGGTGAGCCTCCCGGCGTGAGCCGGTCTGGGAGTGAACATCGGACACCGCCCTCGAGGAATCGGATGAGACGAGCTGCGGTATAGAAATCCGAACCGCCCCGCGCCGCGAGGGTGGGTTTTTTGACAGTACGATCAGCGCAGATTCTTCACACCTGATCCCATGAATCGGGTGATACGATTGGAGATCAATGGCCATTCATTGTTTTGACAGAATTCAATTAGTATTGAATAAAAATTTCTCTGGCATCTTGGTCGTGGGTGAGGAGATTTTCTCAATCAGTGTACTCAATAATTTGGCTTACGTAAGCCATACATGCGCTATCAAAATTCAGGTCCCAATTGCGCCAGACTCGTGGAATTTTTGTCGGCTTCCGCTGCGCCGTGGAATACGCGTCAGGAATCAGCTTCCTACCAGAGGAACCCCGGCGGCCGCCCCCTGATCTTCTCGCGCGCATCTTCGGCGTGTCGTCGGACATTTCCCTCCATCGCCGCGTACGTCGACGCGTCCCGTGGGAACGCCGTCGACAGGTAGGCGGCGACGGCTTGGAACTCCTCCACGTTCGGCGAGAGCGAGATGTAGTGCGTGTTCTGCACGAAGGCCTTCTCGTAGGAGCGCAGCAGCGCGTCGATGTCCTTCCGCTTGGCGGCGATGGCGGTTCCGTCGTCCATCCGCACCAGTGTCTCGATCAGATTGCGCAGAATGCTCAGGTCGTCCTCGCGCCCCCACGCGTAGGCGCGCTCGAACGCGTCGAGCGCGGCGGGCAGCTTCTTCTGCATGCTCAGCGATTGTCCCAGCAGCTTCCACGCGCGAAAATCCTGCGCGTTCACGGCCATGTATCGCCGCAGAACCTGCTCGGCTTGCGCCGGCTGCCCCTGGTTCATCAGCAGTTGCGCGTGGCTGAGGAGGAGATCGCGCGAGAACCATTCGCCACCCGAGAACTCGTACCAGCGCAATGCGTCATCGACGTTGCCCACCGCTTCGGCATGTCGACCGAGCGACGACGTGACGAGCGTACGCCCTTCCAGAACGGCGACGCTCAGAACGACAACGGCGATGAGGACCTCCGCTGCACGCTGCATGCGGCGCGGCACGTCGACTTGCGCACGCTGCCACTGCTCGCCCGCGAGGACGCCGAGGAACGCGGAGAGCGGCAGGATGATGCCGACGAACTGCAGGTTGTAGTCGATCAGGTTGTGCGCGAGCACGCCGCACGCCGAAACGATCATGACGGTGCGCGGAGTCAGCCGGCCGCCGCTCGCGTCGCGCCA
Organism: uncultured Candidatus Peribacteria bacterium; assembly: GCA_964618035.1. GTDB lineage: Bacteria > Patescibacteriota > Gracilibacteria > Peribacterales > Peribacteraceae > JAQBQQ01. The sequence goes on along the minus strand of CAZTYD010000037.1, from coordinate 2,273 downwards.
CTCCATGAAGATCGCCACGCCGATGATGGCCGCGACGATGAGCAGGTACAGAAGCGAGGCGACGATGCCGCGCTCCATCGCCAGCTTGAGGAAGACATTGTGCGGGTGATCGGATGTCGCCAGGATGCCGCGCTGCACATGCGGCTGCACGAAGCGGAAGCTGCCCGGCCCCCAACCGAACGCCGGACGCCGCGTCGCGAGTGTCGCGGCTTGGCGCCAGAACGCCGAGCGCTCCGTGATGGACGAGTTGCCCTCGGCCGCCGTGAAGGTCACCTTCGAGGCGACGCTCTCGACTTCGTAGAAGTGCGCGCGAATGCCGTTCGACACGAAGAAGAGGAGCAGCGCGGCCACAACCGCGACGCCGACACCCGCCAGCGCCTTGCGCCAGGGGAACGAGGTCACGTGCAGGCGGCTGCGGAGAAAAAGCAGCATCGCCAACAGCACGCACTGTCCGCCGAAGGCGAGCATGCCGCCGCGCGAGTAGCTCAGGAGCAATCCACCCAACAGCAATCCGATCGCCGCCACCATGATCGCTCGGTAGCGCCCGCGCGCCGTCGCGATCATCCAGAGGACGGCCGGCCACGCGAGCAGCACGAACTGCGCCCAGGCGTTCGGCCAGTAGTCGGTCTGGAAGCGGAAATCGAAGAATGTTCCCACGAAGCGGTTCACCGGCTGCAACACGTACACGCAGACGCCGATGCCGAGCGCGACGAGCGCGCACCAGCCGACCGTCCGCAGCAGGCGATCGCCGAGCGCCGCGCGATCCGCCGAGCGCGCGATCTGGAGAACGAGCAGGAAGACCGATGCGTCGCGCAGCACCTCGTCGAGGCCGTAGTTGCGCGTCGTCGAGAGGAGATAGCTCGCGAAGGTCCACAGGAGGAACGCGACGACGGCTGTCCAGAGGAACGGCCTGCTCCAGTTGCCGTCGCCCCTGTTGTTCCGCCATTGTGACCACACCCAAGCAAAGGCCAGTGGCGGCAGGATCCACGTCGACTCCAAGCTCTTTCCGCCTTTCCACAGGATCGTGACGACGATCGCGCACAGGAGGAGCACGACCGCGGCAGACCGGCGCAAGCGGGACAGCGTCATGGGCTGCAGTATGAACCAGACCGGCGCACGGCGGAATGGAGATTCTGGACAACAGCAGATCATTCGTTCAGAAAGCAACTCCTTTGCGTAAGGAGGCTTTCGATGCGGCGTCAAAAGAAACATCCATCGTTTTTTACTCCTTCAACCAATCTCCCCATGCGTACCACACGAGCACTCGTCGGGATCGCAGCAACAGCCGCGCTGTTTTTCTCCGGCGCAGAGGGGACCTTCGCCGCCGTCGGCGACTGGCAGAAGGGCGCATCCATCAGCCCCAGCTGGAGCGGCGACTTCGGCAGCGACTCGTTCAAGCAATCCCTCCAGGACCTCAAAGCGATGAACGCGAACTACGTGACGCTCGTCATCCCGTACACGCAATCGAACCTGTGGTCGACCGACATCGGCAAGGCGTGGAACACGCCGACCGACGAATCGCTCGCGGCCGGCATCGACTACGCGCACTCCATCGGCCTGGCGGTGAACCTCAAGCCGCACCTGGAGAGCGGCGACGGGCAGTGGCGCGCCTACATCGATCCCGGCGATCGCACCTCGTGGTTCAGTAACTACAAGAATGTCATCCTGCTGCCGCTCGCACGCCTGGGCGCGGCGCATGGCGTGGAGGAAATGACGCTCGGCACGGAACTGGCGAAGATGGCGAGCGACACTAACCCGACCAATACGCAGAACTGGCGGGACATGATCGCCGCCGTGCGCGGCGTCTTCGGCGGCAAGCTCACCTACAGCGCCCAGCATGACAACCCCAACGAGAAGGCGCAGATCGACTTCTGGGGCGATCTCGATTACATCGGCATCTCGGCCTACCACCCCAGCGGGCTCGGCGAGACCGATCCGTCGGTCGACCAACTGCGCAACGCGTGGGATTCGTGGTGGTGGAACGCGGTGAATCCCATCTCGCAGCGGTTCGGCAATAAGCCCGTGGTCTACACCGAGATCGGCTTCCGCAGCGTCGACGGCGCGCACCAGGAGCCGGCCGCCTACTGGCGCGGCGGCGGGTACGATCCGCAGGAGCAGGTGAACGACTACACGGCGCTCGTGCAGGCACAGCAGGACAAGAGCAATTTCCAGGGCCTGCAGATCTGGGACTGGAAGAGCGACCCGAACGCGGGCGGGCAGGGGAACACCGATTTCACGCCGCAGAACAAGCCGGCCGAGGACACGCTGCGCGC
>CAZTYD010000036.1:0-7741 GCA_964618035.1 uncultured Candidatus Peribacteria bacterium | reverse complement strand
GTAGCTCAGTTGGTAGAGCACGGGACTCATAAGCCCGGGGTCGCCGGTTCAATCCCGGCCGGTGGCACCACGTAAAAACGCGCGAAGCAAGTTTTTACGTGCCACGTGACGGCGCAGCCGTTTTACGTGGCTGCCACGGCACGATCACGTGGCGCACCATCAACAACAATGCGAGAAGAAAACAGCGAGTGACACAGCGTGCAAGTGCAAGCCGTTCACAGCTGCCGTACGCTGGGGCGCATGGTGTTCGAGAACCCCACGTTTCTCTTTCCGCTGCAGCTGTTCATTCTGGTGCTCTCCATCGTCACGGCGCTGCTCGAGATCCAGATCGAGGGACCGCACGGCTGGGCGGCGGCGCTGCCGACGTGGAAGATCGAGTGGCGGTGGCTGAGTTTCCTGAACAACGGCAAGCCGCTCACGGGCTACCACCTGTACCTGAACACCGTGCAGTTCCTCATGTTCCACTTCCCCGTCCTCTTCACGGGTTGGTCGTGGACGCTGGAGTGGACGCTGCTCGCCGCGTACTGCGAGTACTTCGTGTTCTGGGATTTCCTCTGGTTCATCCTGAACCCGTACTTCGGCTGGCAGCGGTTCTCGCGGGCCTACGTCTGGTGGTTCCGCCACTGGATCGGCCACTTCCCGCTCGATTACTTCACGCTCCTCACCACCAGCTGCGCGTTCATCCTGCTGCGCGGCCCGTCGCCGATGCCGTCGCACCTGCAGTACGGCGTCTCCGGCCCGTGGGAACAGCTCCTGTTCTGGCTGGCGGGCATGCTGGTCTGCCTTTTCCTCATTGTCCTCATCGCGCGCTACGGGCAACCGCGGGCGCGCCTCCATGCCACCGGGCGCGGCCACCGGGACCGGCGCGCGCAGGAGATCGTCAACGAGATTGAGTAATCCCCTCCCCCCTCCATGAACAAAATCATCGACCGTCTCATCGTGGCCGCCATCCTCATCTACCTCGCCGTCGCCATCGTCCCCCGTTTGCACCTCGAAAACACGAGCGCACAACTGCAGCCCGGCGACATCGTCTGCAGTACCGATCCGCGCACGAGCGGCGGCGACGCCCTACTCCGTGCGGATTACGTGCGACTGGACCAATTCGGCACCACGCACTACGTCGGACTGCCGCCGTCGCCCACCGGCGAGTGGTGCGACCTCACGGGCGATGCGACCGTCTGGGCGCCGACGAAAACGCCCGCGGATGCCTGGACGTGCGAATCGGCCATCGGCTCCGCCGCGCCATCCTGCTCACCAGGCGGCAAGTTCTAACCATGCTGCATCACTACTTCTACCTGGCCCGCTGCGCGGATGGATCGTTGTACGCCGGATACTGCACCGATCTCTCTGCGCGCGAAGCCATGCACAACAGCGGCAGGGGCGCCAAGTACACCCGCAGCCGGCTGCCGGTGCGCATCGTGTACCACGAGGCATTCGCCGCGCGATCCGACGCACTGAAGCGGGAGGCGGAGGTGAAGAAATGGCGGAAAGAACGGAAAGAGGCACTGGTGAGGAGCTTGTAGCTGGTAGCTGGTAGCTTGTAGGATTCCCCGCATGCAGTACCAGCTACCAGCCATCTCATGATCCTCCTCTGCCTCCACGGCTGGGGCGGCGACGGATCGTCGTGGGACGAACTGCGCGCCGCGCTGCACGGCACCGGCATCGACATCCTCACGCCGGATCTGCCGGGCTTCGGCAAAGAGCCGGAGCCGAAGAAACCGTGGACGACCGATGACTATGTAGACTGGGTCCAAAATTATCTTCAGCACTACAAACTACAAACTACCAACTACCAACTTTTCATCATCGGCCATTCGCATGGCGGGCGCATTGCGCTCAAGTGGGCCGCGCGCGGGACGACGCAGATCGATCATCTGTTCCTGTGTGCCGCCGCCGGCATTCACCATCCGCGCCACGTGAAGCGCGCCCTCGGTTTGACATTGGCGAAAACCGGGAAGTTCTTCCTCTCCGTCCCCGGATTGCGCGCGCTCGCGCCGCTCGGCAAGAAATTCCTCTACAAACTCGTCCGCGTGCACGACTACGAGAAGGCCAGCCCCGTCATGCGCCAGACGCTCATCAATGTCACACGCGAGGATCTCCGTTCGATTCTCCCCGCCATCAACGTGCCCACCGATCTCTTCTGGGGAACCGACGACCGCATGACGCCCGTGAGCGACTGCAAGCTGATGCACGAGCGGATCCCCCGCAGCCGCTTGCACCTGTACAAGGGCGTGCGCCACCGCGTGCACCGCGACCGGGCGACGGACATCGCCGACATCGTCAAACGGGTCGCGCATCCGGTATGATGCACGGCATCGCCTTCCTCTTCAGCACCGCCGGCATCACGCTGATCGCGTGCGTTTCGCCACTCCTGACGCTCGCGTGGCTGTTCCAGCTGAAGGAATGGCGCATCGACCGGCTGCGGGAGCAGCTGAATCGTGAGGGCTACCTGACGACGCTCTTCGGCAGAGTACGGCCGCTCATCCTCGTCGTATTCGTTATCGGCTGGCTCTCGATGCGGTTTGCGGCCACGCGACTCACCAGCGCCGAAGAAGGATTCTCGCTTCTCGGCTATTTCGTGCTCTGGATACTCGGCACGCTCGTGCTGCTCGCCCTCGCGAGCCTCGTTCCCATCGTGCGGCGCAGACAACGTATGCCCCGGTGGACCATGAAGGCAACGACCGTCACGAGTGCGGCCCTCCTCTTTGATGCGCTCGCCATCTCGCTGCTGATCATCCGCTTCTACCCGTTCCTGCCGTTCCTCGCCGTCGCGCAGCCTCTCGTACTTGGCTTGGCATGGATCATCTTCCTGCCCCTGGATCGATTGCTCAAGCATCGCATTCTCGCACGAGCAGCGACAGTGCGCGCCAAACACGATGTGATCGCCATCGGCATCACCGGCTCCGTGGGCAAGACGACCACGAAAGAGCTGATCGCGCATCTGTTAGCTGACAGAAAACCACTCGTGACACCGAAACACGTGAATACCGAGATGGGAGTAGCCCAATGGATCACCAAAGAACTCAGCAAACTACCAACGAACAACCAGAAACAAGAAGCTCGCACCCTGGTGATCGAAATGGGCGCCTACGCCAAGGGCGAGATCGCGACGCTGTGCCGCATCGTCCAGCCGACCATGGGTATCATCACGTACATCGGCACGCAGCACCTGGCGCTGTTCGGCTCACAGCAGAAGCTGATCGAGGCGAAAGGCGAGCTTCTCCAGGCGCTACCAACTGATGGCCACGCGTTTATAAACGGCGACTGTCCGCCCTGCCGCGATATGCGCGCCCTCTGCCGCTGCCCTGTCACCATCGTCGGCACGGCCGACGCAGACGCCGTCGCGACGAACCTGAGAGAGACGGATGCCGGACTCTCCTTCACGTTCGATGGAACCTCCTTCCACGTGCCGATTCACGGCGCGCACAACATCACCAACCTCCTGCTCGCCATTGCCGTCGCACGCCAATGCGGCATGGATCTGCCGGAAATCCGCAACCGGCTGCAGTCGTTCACGCTGCCCGACAAGACCTTCACCGTGCGTGAGCAGCACGGCGTGACGATCCTCGACGACACGCACAACGCGAGCGAAGCGAGCGTTGCCGCAGCGATCGATTGGGCCAAGAGCCGGAATGAGCCGCGGAAAATCCTCCTCACCACCGGCATCATCGAACTCGGCGACGCCGAGGCGCGCATCCACGAGGAGCTCGGCGCGCGTGCCAGCGGCGTCTTCGACGACGTCGTCTTCCTCAGCCCGCGTCTCGCGGCACCGTTCGAAAAAGGCTACGGCAAGCCCCTGATACCCCACGTCGCCCTCCGCCCCGGCGATCTCCTCGTCTGCATCGGCCGCCTGCCGCCTTCTGCGATCAGCCGCCTCCTCCCCTCCTCTGAAAATTGAACCGTCCGCGGGTTGAAAACCCGCCCTCCATCTGAAGAATCTCCCCCTGCCTTCTGCCTTCTGCCTTCTGACTTCCCCCCTCCCCCCTGCTCCCCATCCACCACACCTTCGGCCCGCTGGCCACCGACGAGCAGTGCAAGCGCGCGCTGGCCATCACGTACGCGCCGTGGAAGTACGTGCGCGGGCGGAGTACGGGCGCGCTGGAGCGCGAGATGTGGCAGGCATTCGATGCGCCTGTCCTCCTCTTCGGATCCGGCCGCGAGGCGCTGCTGGCGATCCTCCGCGCGATGAACATCAAGAACGGCGATGAAGTGATCGTCCAGGCGTACACGTGCGTCGTGGTGCCCAACGCGATCCACGCCGCGGGCGCGACGGTCGTCTACTGCGACATCGACCGCGACACGCTCAATCTGGATCTTGACGCACTCGAAGCATGCATCACGCCGAAGACGCGTGCCATTATCTGCCAGCACACGTTCGGCATCCCGGCCGACACACAGGCGCTGCGGAAGCTCTGTGACCAGCGCAAAATCCTGCTGATCGAAGACTGCGCGCACGTGCTGCCGGATGCGAGCGGCCCGGCGGCGATCGGCCGCCACGGCGATGCGCTCTTCACGAGTTTCGGGCGCGACAAAGCCATTTCCGGCGTGACGGGCGGCGCGGTGATCCTCCGAAATCATGCGCTCCTCTCCGCTCTCAAGGAGCAGCAGGAACGGGCAATCCCCCACTCCTGGCTCGCGGTGCACCGGCTCATCCACTACCCGCTCGTGTACCGCCGCGCGCTGCCGCTGTACCGGCTCGGCATCGGCAAGGCCATGGTCCGCCTGCAGCGGCGGATGGGAAACCTGCCGCCGATCGTGACGCAGAGCGAAAAACAGGGAACGATGCCCCCAATTCTCCACACCATGCCCAACGCCTGCGCGTACTTCGCCGTGCAGCAGTGGCGCACATTGAAGAAGCTGAATGACCATCGGCGCATGCTCACGGCGTATTACCTAAAGGCGTGTAGCGAGCTTGGATGGATGAAGGACGGTTCTCCGGTGTACGTGCCACAGACCATCCGCGCCGATCTGCCGCTCCAGAAGTTCCCGCTCTTCCTCCGCGGCGCCGAAACGATCCGCAAACAATTGAAGGCGAAGCAGATCTACCTCGACGACGGCTGGACCGGCTGCGTCGTGTGCCCCGCTTCGGCCGATGCGCCGGCGGCCGGCTATGTGCCGGGAAGCGACGCCGTCGCCGAAGACACCTGCGAGCGCATCCTCTCGCTGCCCGCCCACCCGACGATGTCGCTGGAGCAGGCGGAGTATGTGATGAGAGTGCTGGCGGAGGAGGTGGGGCGTTCTATGAGGAAGTAGAACGGGGTTTTGCTCGTAAACATCATGAATTTCGTCGTCCCCCTCCATTTGCTTCAGTAATGCACTGCGGCATCGAGACTATGTTCACCATACTACTCGCATGCCCCAGAAGCACGTCGAGCAGCATGGAACATTTCATGTCACGACTTGCACGTTCAGCCGTATTCCCTGGCTGACAACATCTGCCATTCCATCGATGATGATCGATAACCTTCTCATGACTCGATCCGTACAAAAAGCTCAAGTATTCGGCTTTTGTCTCTTGCCGGATCATATGCATATCCTACTGCGACCCGGACCGAACGGATTGAGCAAATTCATGCAATCCTTCAAATCTCAATCCATTCGGGACGCCAAACTTCTTCTTGTTATTCCCTCCGAAGCCGGGAGTCGCGACTCCCGGCTGGCGGAAGGGAAGAAAGACGCAAACCTGCGAGGAAGCAGTACGGATCCGTCACAAATCCGCTGGCAACCGGGCTATTACGACGAGCGCATCCGTGATGTCCGTCAGCTCGACCACGCTCTTGCCTACGTCCGATCCAATGCCGTAAAGCACAGGCTGGTCGCACGCGCAGATGATTGGCCGTGGACATCCCTGCACTGCCAGAACCGATTGGATCGCTGGTCGCCTTGGCATCATCCCTGGTGAACTTGGGAATTTCCGATTCAGCTCTATACTTTCCGGCATGATCGTCACCGAGGCCACCGATCCGCAGGCATGGGATACATTTCTCCACGCTCAACGCTTCTCCCCCTTCCTCCAGAGTTGGACGATGGGCGAGGTCTACGCTGAGCTCAAGCAGAAGCCTATCCGCTTGATCGCCACGGATGGCGGTGTCATTCGCGGCATTTGCTTGGCGCTCGTGGTGCCGGCGCGGCGCGGACGGCACCTCTCCGTCCCGTACGGACCGGTGCTGGCCGACAACAACGCTCTCGTGCCACTCATCGACGAATTGAAGCGTATTGCTCGCGAGGAACGCTGCTCCTTTATCCGTATCAGTCCGCATCTTTCCAGCGAACATACGGCCATATTTAAAAATCTGCGGACGAAGCCCGCTCCTCTTCACTTGCTGGCCGAACACCTGTGGTACCTCCCGCTGCGCGCCCCTGATCCATGGACATCCAATGCGGAAGACATGCAGCCACGGACCGAAGAGGAACTACTGAAGCAGATGCGCTCCACGACCAGAAACCTCATCCGCCGCGCCGAGAAGGAAGGCGTGACCATCCGCGCTGCGGACAATCCCGTCGACGAACTCCATCACTTCCTGCGCCTGCACGACGAGACGCGCAAGCGACACGGCTTCACGCCGTACTCCGACGCGTTCTTCCGCGCGCAGGTTGCGCACTTTGCACCGCGCAACGAGTGCACATTGTACCTGGCAGAGTACCAGGGCGAGGTGATCTCGGCCTCCATCCACATGCACGTCGGCGGCGAGACGAGCTACCACCACGGCGCCAGCACGCAGGTGCACCGGAAGATTCCCGCCAGCTACTTGCTCCAATGGACGGCAATCCGCGACGCGCTGAAACGGGGTGATGGCATTTATAACTTCTGGGGGACTGCTCCTTTACATGGAGAAAACCCAAGGCCCCAAGGCGCCAATTCCCAAGAGAAGGAAGATAAAGGATTCAACCAGAAGCATCCGTTCGCCGGCGTCACGCTCTTCAAGACCGGGTTTGGAGGAAAAGCCTTGAATCTCATGCACTGCGTCGATCTGCCCATCAGCCCTACCTACTACGTCACACGCGGCTTTGAGGTGGTGCGGAAGTGGAAGAGAGGGTTTTGAGAGGAAGAATGCAAGATTGCAAGACTGCATCCTTCGAGACGCGCTGCGGCGCTCCTCAGGATGACATAGTGGGATTTGGAGTCTTGGTGTCTTGGGTTTTCTCTTGAAATCTTGCAGTCTTGCAATCTTGGAGCCTTTCTCAGAAGGTGCTGTACACTACCCACCATGCCCACCCCTCCCTCTTCCTCCGCCTCATCTCCCGAAGACAAACTGGACGTCATCATCGCCTACCTCGACCGCATGGACCGGCGTGATCGCGCGCGGACATGGGGCGGGTTCGTCAAATTTCTGGTGAGTCTCGTCCCCATCATCCTCCTCGTGTGGTCCACGTGGTACTTCTTCGCACACGGCGACGAGATCCTCACGAAGATAACGGAGCAGGCCACGAAACAGGCCGCGAGCATCACGCAGAGCCAATCGGAGGGAATATCGGAGCAACTGCTGCAACAGGCGCGCGATGCGCTGCAGCGAGGCCAAGGAAGAACACAGTAGGGTCTGGGCATTCGCTTGTCACCCTGCTCGCCCGGATGAACATCCGTTCGGACGGGTCGAAGGGTGTGCTTCGTTCTTCACACCCACCTTCTTCTTCCTGCCCTCTCACTGCAGCAGCTTCACCAGTTCCGCCACGTCCATCGTGGCCGACACGGCGTAGCTGGGGAGCGAGAGGAATGCCGAGCGCGTGAACACCGGTGCCGGGC
>CAZTYD010000035.1:6356-7853 GCA_964618035.1 uncultured Candidatus Peribacteria bacterium | reverse complement strand
AGTGGGTGGTGCTGTCGGCGAAACCGCGAGAGGACAATGAGTGTGGTCGATTACCTGGCGGTCTCCGTTCGTTCCTCCGTTTCCGTTGGCTGCGAACCTGCGGTTTGTACCGACGCTGTGATGCCGTGGTCTTTGGCGGAGGCTCGCTCTTCACCGATGTGGAGTCGTCCTACGCCTGCTTCCTGTGGTGGCTGCATGCGCGCGTCGCACGGTGGTTCGGCAAACCGGTGCACCTGGCATTCCAAGGCATCGGGCCGTTTCGCACGTGGGTAGGGGAGTGGTTCGCCCGTTCCGCATGTGCAGCGGCAGCGTCGGTATCGGTGCGCGATACACCATCTGCATCAACGGTGCGGGCTTGGAAACTGAGCACACTGTGTGTTCAATCGTTCGATCCGGTTTTTTTGCTTATCCACAGAGGAAATCATGCGGATCGATCACAGAAAGTATTCACCATTATCCCCCGGCGAAATTCGGGCGAATCGCTCACGAAAGCGGCGCGGGAAGAACTGGCCCATCATCCGTCGCACCAGGTACGAATACTCTGTCTCCAGTACACTGATCCCGGCGAGCAGCGCTTCGCCGACGTCCTCGCACGGGAGTTTGGTGCAGCGGTTCAGACAGCGACGACGCTCGATCAACTCGTCGACGCCGTATCGTGTTCATCGTTCGTGGTAGCGGAACGGTACCACGGGGCGCTGGCTGCCCTGGCGCTGGGGGTTCCCTTCCGCGCGGTGTCGCAAGCGGCGGGCGACAAGCTCTCGTCGTTGCGGGGGCTCGGCGACGCGGATGTGTCGCGACTGATCGCGCTGGTGGAAGACGGGAACGCGACACTGCGCCGGGGCCTGACGCTGTCAGAGACGTAGTTGGAGCTACGTCTCTCCACCAGTATCCTGCCGACATGCCCGCGCAGCTCCATCAGCCGGCCCCGCCGTTCTCCGCCGTCGACCAGCACGGCAACCCACATCGGCTGGAGGATTTCGGGGGCCGATGGGTGCTCCTGTACTTCTACCCCAAAGACGATACGCCCGGTTGCACGAAGGAGGCGTGCGGGTTCCGCGACGCATTCGGCGACCTGCGGCAGACGGTGCAGGTGATCGGCGTGAGCAAGGATTCGCAACAAAGCCACAGCCGGTTCGCACAGAAGTACCAGTTGCCGTTTCCACTGTTGGCCGATACGAATCAGACGATCATCGGTGCGTACGGTGCCGATGGGGATGCGTTTCCCAAGCGCACGTCGTTTCTCATTAATCCCCAAGGGGCCGTGGCGAAGATTTACGAGAAGATCGACTGCCAGGCGCATGCCGGGGAGATTCTGGGGGACGTCCGCAGGATGCAGGGCGGGGAGTAGGCAAAAGCGTGGTTCATCGCGCCACGCGGTGCCATACTGTCGCCATGGCACAGCCACCACTCGCCTACCGTATGCGGCCGACGCGGCTCGAGGATTTCGTGGGCCAGGAGGAAGCGGCTTTGCATCTGCTGGATGGCGTAGAACTATTT
>CAZTYD010000035.1:0-6346 GCA_964618035.1 uncultured Candidatus Peribacteria bacterium | reverse complement strand
AGTCTATTCTCAAGGATGCGCTGTCGTCGGTGATCCTCGCCGGACCGCCGGGATCCGGGAAAACCTCGCTGGCGCGGATCATCGCCGAGATGACGACGGCCGATTTCGTGCAGCTGAACGCCGTGACGAGCGGGGTGAAGGACATCAAGGCCGTGACGGAGCAGGCGACGCGCGCGCAGCAGACACTGCAGCACCGTACCGTGCTGTTCGTCGACGAGATCCACCGGTTCAATAAAGCGCAGCAGGACGCGCTGCTGCCGTTCGTCGAGAGCGGCGCCGTCACGCTCATCGGTGCGACGACGCAGAACCCGTACTTCGAGGTGAACCAGGCGCTCCTCTCGCGGTCGCAGGTGTACCTGCTCAAGCCGCTCGCGGAGGACGATTTGGTGCGGATCCTCCAGCGGGCGCTGACGGACGAGCGCGGGTACGGCGGAACGCTGCAGGTGGAAGAGGGCGTGCTCCGGCGCATCGCCCAGGTGGCGAACGGCGACGCGCGCGTGGCGCTCAATAGCCTGGAGCTGGCCGTGACGACGACGGCCGGCAAGATATCGCTCAAAGATGCCGAGCGGCTGCTGAAAGAGCGTCGCCTGCGGTACGACAAGAGCGACGAGGACCACTACAACGTCGTGTCGGCGTTCATCAAATCGATGCGCGGGAGCGATGTCGATGCCGCGCTCGCGTGGCTCTACACCATGATCAACGGCGGCGAGCCGCCGCGCTTCCTGTTCCGGCGTATGGCGATCTTCGCGAGCGAAGACATCGGCAATGCGGATCCGCACGCGCTGACGCACGTGATGTCGGCGTGGCAGGCTTTCGAGTTCGTCGGCATGCCGGAGGGCGAGTACTTCCTGGCGCACGCGTGTATCTACTTGGCGCAGGCGCCGAAGAGCAACGCGGTGAAGCGCGCCATGCACGCGGTACGGGACGCATTGAAGGCGACGCCATTGGCGGAGGTGCCGAACCACCTGCGCAACGCGCCTGTGAAGGGCATGGCCGCACAGGGCTACGGACAAGAGTACGTGTACCCGCACGACGCGCCCGACGGCATCGTCGCATCGGACTACTTTCCCACAGGGATGCGTCCGCAGGAATTCTATGAGCCAACGTCTCGCGGGTACGAGGCAGACATTCGGGTACGGCTTCAGCGGGCGAGGCGGATCATCCGCGGGGGAAGCGCGTGACTATAGACAAATATTAATAAAAATTGTATAATATGAAAAATACATCCACACCATGCGTGCCGCCATCCGCTATTTGGCAGAGATTCATGACGAGATTCCGGCATTTCGGGCGGGATTCTTCGTGCTCTCGCTCATCTTCGCGGGATTGCTGAACTTTGGCGTTTTCCTGCTGCTGATCGCGGTGCACATGGGTCTGGATGTGATGAAGTACCGTGACTACCACGGCTACAGTTGGCGCCTGACGATCCGCGGGACGCTGCGCGAGAACGCACTGGATCTGATGCTCCTCAGCCTGGGTCTCTCCATCGCCGTCGGGCTCTACGCATCGCCGGGCTTCTGGGTGCTGCTTCCCAGTTCGGTGCGGTTCCGGCTCGCGAGCGTTGCGGGGGTGTTGGCATCGAAACTGCTGATTCTCTTCCGGTTCGTACGCGTGCTGGCCCATCCGCAGGAACACTTGAAGATGACGAAGCCGGCCAAACGCGCGGCGTGGACGGCGGGGGAGCAGTTCAACCTCTTCCTCGCATTCTTCCTGCTTGGCGTCCTCGCACTCCTCATCGTTCGGGGTGCGGGCGATGCGGATTTCGTGCAGTGGCTGGCGTTGCAGTGTATCCCCTGGAAGATCTGATCTTACAGCGGCAGATCTGATGGAAAGAGCTCCCGTTCCAGCTGACGCGTCTGCTCCAGCCAGAAGCGGTTCTTCTCCGTCGCCGTGCCGCCGCTGTACCGTCGGGCAAAGTCAGTGAACCGCTCCTCCAGCGACACCAGCTGCGTGCCATTCACGCGTTTATCGGCGTAGAGGAGGATTTTCTGCTCCACAGTGCGTAAGGGGGCAGGGGGCAGCGTGAGACCGTGCGGTTCGACGATCTCTGCGACGGCGTCGAATCCGCGCTCGCGCAAGAAGGCCGCGCACGCTGCTTCGTGGCTCTGTCCAGCGTATCGCTCCCGCCATTGGCTCCAGAGTTGTCGCTGATCCGCAGAAGCGGCAGGAACATGCGCTGGCCGGGCCTCGGGCCGGAAATCGACGAAACGAAAGAGATCGTGCAGGCGCGCGGCGGCAACCGCTGCCGCCGGCCGGATGATGGTGGCATCGTCGGCAAGTGCGTCGCAGAGACGTTTCGTGGTCTGCGCGACGGCTTCGCAGTGACCCACGACGTTGGGGGGTGTGCCCGCTTCCTCCCGCCAGGCGGCGATATCGGCATCGGTCGGGAGGGGGATATCGTCGAACGTGATGCGCATGGTCCGATGATCACCTTCTTCCATCAGATCGATCACGATGCGCGATCCCTCGCGTGTTCCGCCGATTGATGCTCGAAGCGACGGGCTTCCGCCTCCGCGAGGCGGTACAGATCGATGTGGATGAATTCCCTATCATCTACTGTGGCATGTCGTTGTTCCAACGCGTAGGTGGGGCTCGTGACCGGCGATGCGACGCCGAGCGCCGACGCGAACGCACTCACGAACGTGGTCTTCCCCGCACCCAATTCGCCAGAGAGGAGAATATCGACCGGGAAGGTGTACAGCGTGCCGGCGAGGGATTTGCCGGCCTGCTGCGTCATTCGGCTATCCGGCAGCGTTATGATGAGCGTCTCGGGCATTGACCTAATTAGTAAAAAGTGATACAATATTCATGAAACATACACAACCATTATGAAGATTCGCTCGCCTCGGACAATGGGCTTTCGCCGCCTTCCGCTGTACCGTCGGAAACAGCTGTCGCTCCTGCGTTACCTGTCGCGCAAGTTCGCGTTCTGGACCGCGATGTTCTCGCTGCTCGCGTTCGGAGTAGGGAACATCGTGGGGCAGTACGGATGGAACGTGATGCTCACGTCCATTTTCGCCAGCGTCGACGAATCGCTCATCACTTACGACGGCACAGTCTCGCCCGTCAAGATTCCCGACTACAAGCGCTGGGCGCAGTACGGCGGGAATCACTGGGATTACACTTACGATCAAGTGCCGAAGGACTTTCTGATCGATCTGCCCCGGTACGATGTGGCGGCGCAGCGCAGCGGCGAGCTCCTGACGGCATACCCCGTCGGCTACATGGGTTCCTACGCCACGGGTGAGGACATGGACGGCAGCCATCCCGGCGTGGACATCTACGCCATGACCGGTACGCCGGTAGCGAGCGCGATGCGCGGATTGGTTGTTCGCGTGGCGTACGACCCCGGGGGCTTCGGCAACTATGTGGTCGTCAAGACGGTGAATGCGCCGGATCCCGCTGATCCGAGCCGGCCCCTGACCTTGTACGCCGGGTACGCGCACCTCAGCGAGACCTCGGTGGTGGAGGGGAGTATTGTCGAGAAGGGGCAGATCGTGGGGAGGGTAGGGCAAACTGGTTTCGCCACCACGCCGCACTTGCACTTCCAGATCGACAGGGACTACCAAGTGAACGGACAGCCCGGCTCGCATCTCTCGTGGCCTTTCACCACGAAGGAGGCGACCGATGTCGGCCTCAGCTTCACGGAGGCCGTGGATTCGAAGGTCTTCCAGTCCCGCGGCTTGGAGCAGACGATCAGTCCCGTCACGTACATCCAGGCACACTACGCACCGTTGGCGACTGCGTTTGCGAACAGCGTGTCGTCTTCTTCGGCGACGGTGTCGCTCTTCCAGGCTCGTCGTCAGGAGCGCGTACAGGCGCGTCTCAACCGGCTGGCCGATCGCGAGCGCCTGATCGATTCCAACGCGGTTCTCGACGCGCGCACCACGGTGGCGCCGCTCGCGGCGCCGACAGCTGCATCATCTCCGGCGCCCTCGCCCGTCTCTTCGACCGCAACGTCGGCGCCTGTCGCGCTCTCTGTACCCGTCCAGCCCGCCGCCACGCCGTTCGTCGGCATTCGCATCACGTCGGATTCCGCTTCCATCGATCGTCGTGAGTGGCAGACGCTGGTGCTGCGTTTCGTCGATGAGCAGGGCAACGTGGTGGCCAATCCGCTCCTGCGCCAAGACCTCGTGTTCCGTACGGGTTACGGCAAGGCCGACTTCCGCCCGGCAACGCTCTCACCGCTCGACATCCACGACGGCTACGCCAAGATCCAGATCCTTGCCCACAGTCCCACGGTGGTGGTGCAGGTGCAGCCGGGGGGGTACTTGAGTGATCCGCTGAAGTTCGAGTTGGGTAAGTAGACGCAGGGGGAAGATTTCAAGATTGCAAGACTGCAAGATTGCAAAGAAAACCCAAGGGAGGACCTCTTGGGTTTTTCTTGGGCTCTTGCAGTCTTGCAATCTTGAAATCTTCCTACTTACCGTTCCTCTGTGCCGCCACAAACGTCACAGAAAGGCTGATGATAGTGGGACTGAGGCCGGTTTCCGGATCGAAGGTGGTGTTGGAGTAGGCCCCGCCGCCCATGCCGCCGTAGTAGCCGCCGGTGTCGGCGCTGCCGGAGAGCGACACGTTGCTCACGAGCGTCAGCTTCTGGCCGATCACTTTCTCCACGAAAGCCTTCTGCGAGAGGATCTGCTCCATGAGGTTCGCGTACTCTTCGTTGGCGGCTTTCTCCACGTACAGTACCCGGGCATCCCACGTGCCCATGCAGCCCAATTCCTCGATGCCATCCATGGTTTTTTCGGCGTTCTCGGGCTTCAGGTTGCGCACCAGGAAGCTGGCGTTGCCGCTGTACGACGGCTCTTGCGCGGGCATGCCGGGATCGACGTACCCGCCGTAGATGGTGAAACCCCCGTTGCGGCGCACGTTGCCGTTCGTGCCGACGAGCGCCTTGAGGTCGGCGTACTTCTGCTGTAGGCGCTGGCGGATGTCGGACCGGGTGCCGGGCTTCGTCTCGTCGCACGAGACGCCGATATTGAGAACGTCCGGTTTCATGTCCCTCGTCACCTGCGCGTAGAAGCTGTACGTGCCGTCGTCGGACGACTCGAAGGTAACGCCGGCGGCGTCGGCGGCGAAGGCGGGAGGGGCGGCCAGGAGCAGCGCGACGGGGGTCGCGACTGCGAGGGCGATTCGCTGGAGGCGCAGCATGGGGAAGGGTGGAAAGAAATGAAGCAATAGAGGGAATCAGCGGTAATCTAGAGTACGGCGGGGGATCGTCAAGGTGCTGTCGGTATCGTAACGAATGTGGGGCTGGAAACGTTACAATCAAGCGAAGGCCCCAAGACTGCGAGGCTCCAACCACCAACGGGATTTCGATTCACAGCGCATTGGTTTTGGCAGGTTGCGGAGGACGGGAGTAGTGCGAGAGCAGGAGCATGACCAGGAAGAGGAGGATGGCGGCGAGGAACTTCTCCTGCGTGTCGAGGAACAGCGCGACGATGCCGAAGGTGGCGCCGAGGGCCGCCGTGAGGCAGAGGATCTGCCGCGGCGACCAGCCCTTCCGCAGCAGGCGGTGGTGCAGGTGCTCGTCGCTGGTGTTTCCCAGAAAAACGGATTTTCCCTTGAGGATGCGGCGGAAGACGACGAGGACGGAATCGATGAGCGGGACGCCGAGGACGAGGAACGTGGTGGCTACTTTCCCACCCGAGTAGATGGTGAGCACGCCGAGCATGAGGCCGTAGAACATGGCACCCGTGTCGCCGAGAAGCAGCTTGGGCGGCGGCACATCGAACAGGAGTGCCGCGCACGAGATACCGCCGAGCACGAACGCGATGAGCGCCAGTGACGGCTGCGCGACGCGGTCACTGAGCGAGAGGAAGCCGATGGTGATGAATCCGATGGTCGAGAGCAGGCTCACTTGCCCCGAGATGCCGTCGAACCAATTGAGAGCGTTGATGGTCATGCCGAGCCACACGAGGGTGAAGATCCCGCTGAGGATGGGCATCGGTTGCAGGTACGGCAGCATGAGCGTGACGGTGTCGAGCTTCACGATGTCGCTCATGATGACGTGGCCGCCGATGGTGAGGGAGCCCGCCAGCGGGTTGGTGAGCGAGTAGATGCGCGTACCGGTGGCGAAAATGATGCACGCAACGAGAAGATGCACCAAGAGCCGCAGCGTCGACGGCAATGGCCGCCGGTCGTCGACGAACGAGAACGCGGTAAGGAGCGCGATGCCGAGGATCAGGCCATCTTTCTGCTGGCTCGCGGGTTCAAGAACTGCGTAGAACAGCAGGAACAGCACAACGGATGCGACACCGGCGGGGTAGGGGATCGCCGCGCGCGCGAGTCCGTACCGCTGAGGGAAATCAAGCAATCCGATGCGTGGAAACATCTTCAGCAC
>CAZTYD010000034.1:4526-7897 GCA_964618035.1 uncultured Candidatus Peribacteria bacterium | reverse complement strand
GACGTCCTTCTGCTTCCCGGCCAGCTCGACCGCCTCGCCGTACTTCTGGCCTTTTTTGTAGAAGCGGAATTCCAGGCCGTTGGTGAGGATCAAATTCGCGTACCCGAAGTATCGCGCCATCTGTTCCCCTTGCTCGATCTTCTCCAAGTTCACATGCAGGTCTTTGGCTTCCACCCACGCCACGGGCACCTCGCCCGCCAGGAAGATGAAATCCGGCCGGCCGTGCGCGCTGCCCTTGGGCTCGTTGATCACGTTCAGCTTCGTCACCGCCTCAAAGAGCGCCTTGAGTGCCGGGCGGTAGCTGTGCTCCTGCGCGTGGCCGGAGGAAAATTCCTTCTGCAGATCAGCCAGGTAGCGTGGCACGGGAGAGTCCATTGCGGATCAGTGTATCAATTCGGCAAGAAACCTCCTATACGGATCTGCTCTTCAGTGTGGAGCAAAGGATACAACAATCGCCGCTGAACCGGGCAGGTGAGAAAATGATAGCAGCAATCCCCAATTGACAATCCCCACCGCCCCCCTACGCTGATCCTTCCATTCTTCCCACCCTCCGCCGTGCTGTTCGTCCTGCTCCTCCTGCTGTTCCCGCTCCTGTTCCTCGCGTTCTCCGCGATGGTGCTGTACAGCCTCGTACAGGGCATGAAGACGTTCGGCAACATGGCGCTCGCCATCCCGCGGCTGTTCCCGTGGTCGCTGGCCATGGCCGTCCTCGGGTACAACGTGTTCGCGTACAGAGTGCAGGGCGGCATCGGGTTCGGACTCTTCGGCGTCGCGATGATCGCGGCCATCGTGCTGAGCATGGATCGCGGGCGGCGCTCCGGCGCCGTGATGGCACTGGCGGGAGTGGGGACGCTCGCTGGGCTCGCGTTCGGCTTCCGCGCCAGCGATTTCGTGCAGGGAATGAACGCGGCGGCTCTCCTGGCGTGCATCGCCGCGCTGTTCCTGGTGCGCGCGGCCGGGACGGTGCGGTGGCACGGCGCCTGGTTCGCGCGCGCGGCGTGGGACATCGGCGTGCGTGCGATCATCCAGATTCCCCTGTGGCTGCGCACCGCGATGCGGATCCGCCATCCCCGGCACCCGGCGCTCATCCGTGCGGCGAAGACCGTCATCCTCACGCTCGCCGTTTTGCTCTTCTTCACGTACCTGCTCTCGTCGGCGGATCTGGCGTTCGACCAGCTGGTCGCGCGCGTGCGCGAGGAAGCGCTCCAGCGCATCGTCGTCTCGCTGCTGATCGCCGGCGCCCTGTCGCTCCTCCTCACCTTCACGGTGGACGAGCGCGCCGACGATGCACCCCCGCAGCTGGCCTTCCTCGGCTTCAGCGATGTGTTCGTACCCGTGGTGTCGCTGGCGGTGCTGTTCGCGTTCTTCCTGTTCGTGCAGGCGAAGTACCTGTTCGGCGACCACGCCGATTTCCAGTCGCTGCACATCACCTACGCCGACTACGTGCGCAAAGGGTTCATCGAATTGCTCGTGGCCGCCGCGTTCGGCTCCCTGCTGAGCTACGTCGTGGTGCTCAAGCAGCGCGCGCTGTCGGAATCGTCGCACGCGCTCGGCCTGCGCGTCGCCAACGGCGTCCTCATCGTGGAACTGTTCGCGCTGCTCCTCTCGGCGCTCAAGCGCGACGCCATGTACATGGAGATGTACGGCCTCACGCGCGTGCGCGTGGTCGGCGAAATCTTCCTGGCGTGGCTGGCGGGCATTCTGCTGCTCCTGCTGATCTTCAATCTCTGGCAGCGCGCGAAGGAGAAGCTCTTCCTGGTGGGCGCTTTCTCGCTGTGCGCCGCGACGCTCGCGTACGTCAACGCGGTGAATCTGGATGCGAAGATCGCGGCCGCCACGCCGCCGCGCGGCCAGCCGAAGGATATCGTGTACATCGCGCAGCTGTCGCCGGATGCCGTGGACGGATGGGTGCAGGCAATCGATGTCGCGCGTCGCACGTACAACCGCGCGACACAGGCCGGCATCACGACGCAAACCGACCGCGACGCGTACGCGACCGCCAAGATCGCCCTCTCGATCATCGACCGGAAAACCCAGCGGCTCGAGCGGGTGCAGGGCGTGTCGAATCATCGCTGGCAGCAGTACAACTGGAGCGAGCGCCACGCGCTCCAGGCGCTACAGCCGTACAGAACATTGATCACGTGTCTGGCCGAGGGGTTTCCTGCCTTCCAGGTGAAGAACCGCATCGATCTTTCCGAGGAGGAAGCGCACATCGTCTACGACAATGAGTCTCCGCTGATCGTTGATCATCAGTACTCCCCCGACACGCTCGGCTCGTTGTCCGAGACGCACGGCGTGCCGATGAACCAACCGGCCCCCTGCCCCTGACGGCTTCGCGCTCAACGCGATCGATCAGGAGAATCATTTGACGTGAACCGGAAACAGTCCGGTTTGCCGTAACCTTTTTGCTAGGCTCGCGTTATTCCGGTGCACCTTCCCCATCACTCCCCATGAAACACTCTCTCCCCTTCCGGCTCGGCGCGAGCGCGCTGCTGGTAAGCATCGCGGGCACGCTGGCTCCCATGGCCGCGCTGGCCGCCTTCGGCGATGTTTCGACATCGACCCAGTACGCCGCGGCCATCGACGCGCTGCAAGCCAAAGGCGTGCTGCAAGGCTACGCCAACGGCACGTTCAAGCCCCAGCAGCCCATCGCGCGCGGTGAATTTTTGAAGATCATTCTGGAAGCGCGCGGCAACGTGCCTCAGGGCGGAGCAAACTGCTTCTCCGACGTGAAGGACGAATGGTTCGCGACGTACGTCTGCGCCGCCAAGGCCGAGGGCATCGTGAGCGGCTACGCCGACGGCACGGCCAAGCCGGAGCAGAACATCACCTTCGTCGAAGCGTCGAAGATCCTCTCGCTCGCCTACAAGCAGAAACCGCAGGACGGCAACGGCGAGTGGTACGAGCCGTACACCGCCGCGCTCGAATCCGCCAAGGCTATTCCGCCCAGCATCGCCAAGCTCGACGCGCCGCTCACGCGCGGCGAGATGGCCGAGATGATGTGGCGGATCAGCGAGAAGAAATCGGATCAGCCCACCAAGGGCATGATGAACATCAAGTATCCGCAGATGGCGATCAAAGCCGCCGCCGACACGATCCAGACGGCGAAGACGTGCTCGGATCTCGGCGCGCTCTCGCAGGAATCCAACGGCCGCATAATGAACCAGACGATGTACTTCCGCGCCAAGGGCGCGATGATGGAAAATGCGATTGCGGCGCCCCAGGCCGCGGATGCGCGCGCGCCCACGGCGACGGGCGGCGGAGGCGACGGCAGCTACTCGCAGACGAACGTGCAGGTGGAGGGCGTGGATGAGGGCGACAGCGTGAAGACCGACGGCACGTACCTCTACACCATCCAGAACAACAAGGTC
>CAZTYD010000034.1:0-4516 GCA_964618035.1 uncultured Candidatus Peribacteria bacterium | reverse complement strand
GCGCGCACCCGGCGAGCCAGATGGCGGAAGAAGCGACGATCGACTTGAGCAAAGAGAACGTGAACCCGACCGAGCTGTACGTCGACGGCGGCCGTTTGGTCGTCATCGGGAATTCCTGGGGCCGCGCCGAGCCGCTCGCGGCCGACAAGCGCATGGCGCCCGCCATCGGCGGCATGATGATCCGACCGTACTACATGCCGCAGCGGCAGGAAGTGCGCATCTACAACGTGACGGATGCGGCGAAGCCCGCGCTCGAGCGCACCGTGCGCTTCGACGGCAACGCCCTCTCGACCCGCATGATCGCCGGCAAGGTCTACCTGGTGCTGAACCAGCCGATGCAGTGGAACTATCCGCGTCCGCTCGCCGAGCTGAAGGAGACGGATATCCTGCCGAGCTTCAGCGATTCCACGAAGGGCGATGCCGACTTGCCGGTCGCGCGCTGCGGCACGGTGTCGATCCTCCCGCACGTTTCCTCGCCCGCGTACATGACGGTGGCGGTGGTGCCGACGAACGACCTGAATGCCGACGTGAAGACGAAGACCATCGTCGGCGACGGGCAGAACGTCTAC
Source organism: uncultured Candidatus Peribacteria bacterium (assembly GCA_964618035.1). Classification (GTDB taxonomy): domain Bacteria; phylum Patescibacteriota; class Gracilibacteria; order Peribacterales; family Peribacteraceae; genus JAQBQQ01. Next base: position 3,947 of record CAZTYD010000034.1, on the reverse strand, counting down.
GCATCGGCGGACAATCTGTACGTCGCATCGACGGAGTGGAACACCGTGTGGGATTCGGCCCGCCCGCAGAGCAACGAGAAGACCAATCTCTTCCGCTTCGCGTTCGGCGACGACGGCATCGATCTCCAGGCCCAGGGCTCCGTGCCGGGCCACCTGCTCAACCAGTTCGCCATGGACGAGCACGCGAACACGTTCCGCGTCGCCACCACCGTCGGCCAGGCGTGGGATTCTGCGAAGGCATCGAGCAATAACCTGTACGTGACGGACATGGATCTGCGGACGCTGGGCAAGATCGAGGACATCGCGCCGGGCGAGCAGATCTACTCGACGCGCTTCCTAGGCGACCGCGCGTACATGGTCACGTTCAAGACGGTATACCCGCTCTTCGTGCTCGACACGAGCGATCCGCGCAACCCCAAGATTTTGGGCAAGCTGAAGATCCCCGGCTACAGCAACTACCTGCACCCGTACGACGAGAACCACGTGATCGGCTTCGGGAAGGAAGTGGACGAATCCATCGACGCCGACAAGGTGCACACCGAGGGCGCGGTGTACTACACCGCCATCCAGGGCATGAAGGTGTCGATCTTCGACGTGACGGACGTGGCGAACCCGAAGGAGATGTACAAGGAAGTGATCGGCGACCGCGGCACCGAGAGCCCGCTGCTCTACGACCACCACGCGTTACTGTTCGACAAATCGCGCAACCTCCTCGCCTTCCCCGTGAGCGTGATGACCGTGAAGGACAAGTCGGTGAAGCCGGATCAGCAGATGAGCACGCAGACGTTCCAGGGCGCGTACGTGTACGACATCTCGCTCGACAACGGCCTGCACCTGCGCGGGAAGATCTCGCACTACACCGACGCCGACTGGCAGAAAGCCGGCAATCAGCTGTGGGGCAAGGATGTCTCGCGCATCGTGCGCATCGACAATTCCCTCCTCACGCTCTCGCCGGCGGGCGTGCAGAGCCACACGCTCGGCGACGTGAAGTACGAGAACAAAGTGGATTTCCCGCAGGATCAGCTGTCGCCTCCCACTCTGCCGATGATGGAGGATCGGATGCGGTGAGGGTGTCATTGTTTTGAAAGAGACCGACGCGTCAGTCGGTCTCTTTTTCTTGTAGCCCCTGTCGCTCTCATCCATCGCCCCAATCCACTCCCTGTCACTTTGAGCCATACACTGTCACCCTGAGCCTGTCGAAGGGTGCTCTGAGTCAAGCACTGGCACCAGCGCGCACTCGGTTCGTTCTACCATTCTGTAGAACGGTTCCTTCCGTATACAAATGCCAAAAACATAAGGATTACAAAAGAATCCGCATGACGTCTCTTTTCCAGCCAATCGTCACAGCTATGGTGTAGCCATGTACGAGAAACCGACCTACACCGTCTACATCCTCCACTGTCATGATAGTAGTTACTATACGGGCATGACGAATGATCTCTCCCGGCGTCTTATTGAACATCAAGAAGGTATTGACCGCTTCTGTTATACGTACCCACGTCGGCCCGTCGATCTTGTGTATGCTTGTCATTTCGAGAATGTTTTCGAAGCTATTCACTGGGAGAAGACGCTCAAAAAGTGGAGTAGAAAAAAGAAAGAGGCGGTCATTCGACGAGATTTCGAGGTGTTGCCGGATTTGTCGAGAAATCGTACCGAGTATCCCCTGGAGGAAACTCTATCCAGAGAACACCCTTCGACAGGCTCAGGGTGACAGGGTGGAGGTTGAGCGAGTAAAAGCGAACGATGTTTATTGATTGTACGAAGTCTCAGAGTGACAAGGTTTTTCTTTGTTTTTTTGTTATCATCCGATCATGCTTCCCCATTTCATCGTCCTCGACGGACCCGACGGCTCCGGCACCACCCTCCATGCCCGCTTGCTCGCTGAGCGTCTGCAGAAAGACGGACACGACGTCGTGCTCACCGCCGAGCCGAGCGACGGCCTCATCGGCCAGTCCATCCGCAGGGCGCTTTCTTCCAATGCCGGGTTCAGCCCCGCCGCCATGCAGCTCCTCTTCTGCGCCGACCGCGCGGAACACGTGGAGACGGTGATCGCGCGCGCGCTGGAAGCCGGCAAGGTCGTGGTGTGCGACCGCTACGTGCCGTCGACCATCATCTACGGCGACGTGCTGGGGCTGGACGCCGACTGGCTGGAAGACGTGAACGCGCCGTTTCCCGTGCCCGACGTGACGATCTTCACGCTGCCGCCGTTCGCGGTGTGCCGGGAGCGGCTGGCCCGGCGCAAGCACAACGACGCCTACGAGGAATCGACCTTCGCCCGAAAAGTGTACGAGCGCTACGAGAAGTACGCGGCGGAAGACAGCACGGTGAAAGTGGTGGATACGAGCAGGGAGAAGGAGGAAGTGGCGGAGGCGGTGTATCGAGAAGTAAGAATCAAGAATTAGGAATTAGGAAAAGTACCTTCTTCATTCTTGATTCGTAATTCTTCATTCCTCTTCGTAGCATCAATACTGATGCATCTCCCCAGAGAGCACGCTATGCTTCCCTCATGTCCGCTCAGATCCTCTCCGGCCGCGAGGTTGCCGATGAACTCTTCAAGGAGCTGCAACCGAAGATCAAAGAGTACGATCCGCAACTGGTGATCGTGCAGGTGGGCGATCATCCCGCCTCCAACAGCTACATCAAGCAGAAACTGAAGAGCGCCGAGGCGCTCGGCATGCGGCACCAGCTGCTGCGGCTCAAGGCGGAGTCGAAGCTCAGCGAGCTCATGGCCGTGATCGACGACCTCAACCGCGACCCGGACGCGAGCGGGTTCATCATCCAACTGCCGCTGCCGGATCATCTGGATCCGCACGTGCCGCGGATCATCCGCGCCATCTCGCCGGCCAAGGACATCGACGGCTTCGGCGCGTACAACCTGGGCAAGATGTTCCTCTCGACGGAGTTCGAAGACCTGCCGCCCGCCACGCCCTCGGGCATCATCCGCATCCTCGAGCACTACAAACTGCCGGTGGAGGGCAAGCACGCCGTCATCGTCGGGCGCAGTAACATCGTCGGCAAGCCGCTCGGCATCATGCTGCTCAATCGCGGCGCCACGGTGACGATCTGCCACACCAAAACGCCGGATCTCGCCGCCTTCACGAAACAGGCCGATATCCTCTGCTCCGCCGTGGGCAAGCCCAAGATGATCACCGCCGACATGGTGAAGCCCGGCGCCGTCGTCATCGACATCGGCGTCTCGCGCGTGGAAGACAAGCTGCAGGGCGATGTCGACTTCGACGCCGTGAAGGAGATCGCCTCGGCCATCACACCGGTCCCCGGCGGCGTCGGCCCCATGACCGTCGCAAGCTTGATCCGCAACTGCGTGCGGGCAAAGGAGCGGCAGCGGGAAATACGGGAGGAGTAAATTCGTTCGGCTTCGCGGTTTTGCTGGGTCAAAGCCTACGAAATCAAAGCTTTCACGAAGCGACGATCCCGCTACGCCGCAACGGAAGGATGAGAAATGGATGATGAAGAGGTCGCTTGCGTCGGATCCATTTGTCATTAGAATGTCTTCGTGAAACGCGCCTTCACGCATTTTTCGGCCTTCCGGACTCCCGGCAAGGCTTGCTTGAGCGTGCTGCACGATCGAACGGCCGCGGGCGGGAACGCCCGCTCTCCGTGTGGTAATTCTCCATTCTCAATTCTTAATTCTTAATTCCCATGTGTGGCATCATCGCCGTCTCCGGCTACCAGAACGCGATCCAGGATCTCTACGACGGCCTCATCGTGCTGCAGCATCGCGGGCAGGACGCGGCGGGCATCGTCACGTTCGACAATCAGTTCCACCTGAAGAAAGCGAACGGCATGGTGCGCGACGTGTTCCACCAGCAGTCGCTGCAGCGCCTGCGCGGACCCATGGGCATCGGGCACGTGCGCTACCCCACGGCCGGCTGCAACAGCGAGTTCGAAGCGCAGCCGTTCTTCGTCAACTCGCCGTTCGGCATCGC
>CAZTYD010000033.1:0-8061 GCA_964618035.1 uncultured Candidatus Peribacteria bacterium | reverse complement strand
TCAGGGGTAGAGCACTTCCATGGTAAGGAAGGGGTCACGAGTTCAAATCTCGTCAGCGGCTCCATCCGGCTTCGTGCCTGCGGGCACTGCGCCGAGACGTCACCTCTGATACAAAATTTCATGCCGGATGCCTTGGCGCAGCTCGCACGCGAAACCAGGCAGCCAGTCCGAACCTGAAAATTTTTCCTCACTTCCTTCAGGAGAGAGCTCCCGCCTTCGTCTCCCGAAGATCGCTCACCGCAGCTCCGCCTTTGTTTGCACATGAACGAGGTCACGGCTGGCGAACTGATACATCGGCACGAACCTCACCACTACTGCGCTACCATACGGCTGCATGACTGCAGCTGTTCAGCGAACAACGATTCCCAACCGCCGGACGATACTGATCCTCCTCTGCGGCCTCGCGTGGGCATTCATGGTCTACCTTCCCGCCCTCCGCTTCGGCTTCGCCGAGATCGACGATCCGCTGGTGATCCTGCACACGCCGTTCATCCGCTCACTCTCGTTCGCGACCGTGCGCATGGCGTTCAGCACGTTCGATCCGGAGAACTACATCCCCCTCACGTTCGTCAGCTACCAGGTCGACTGGCTCATCGGCGGCGGCGCGCCGGGTATCTTCCACCTCACGAGCATCGTGCTGCACCTGCTCAACAGCGTGCTCGCGTACGCAGTATTCCGATCGCTTGGCAGCAACGACCGCGTCGCCGTGACGGGCGCGTTGCTCTTCGCGCTCCACCCCCTGGCCGCGAGCACCGTGGTGTGGCTGACGGCACGCAAGGATCTGCTCTCCGCGGCGTTCACGCTCGCGAGTTGGCTCCTCTTCCTGCGCTACGCGCGCACGCGTTCGCGGGTGGATATCTGTCTGAGCGTCGCGCTCTTCGCCTGCGCTCTCCTGAGCAAGGCCACCGTGGCGCTCGTGCCGCTGGCATTTTTCCTTGTCGATCGATCCATGGCCCCACGCACCGATGCGAGACAGGTGCCACTGCGCACGGCCGTACCGTTCGCGATCCTGAGCGTCATCTTCATCATCATCGCCCGTATCGGAAAATCGGCGCTGCTCCGGCACATTCCGTGGGGCGACATCCTGCTGATGGCGCCGCGGACCATCGTGTACTACCTGCGTGCATTCTTCGTGCCGCTCCACCTCACATACACCGCCCCGGCCGCAACACCGCCGAGCCTCACCGCTCCGTACCTAGCCTCCGCCGCGATCGTGGGCGCCCTCGGCATCTTCATCATCTCCTATCGCCGTCGTTACGCGTGCCTGTTCTCCGCACTCGCGTTCTTCCTCTTCGCTGTCGCGCCGTCGTTCGCGAACTTCTCGTCGTCGAACATCGCGTACGTCGGATCGTTGCGGTACGCGTACCTTCCCTCCCTCGCGCTCTGCTTCATCGCGGCGATGGGTGCCCATGCCATCGTCGCGCGCGGCAGAGCTGCCCGCCGAGCGGCTCCCGTCGTCGGTATCGCCGTCGTCCTCGCCCTCTCGTTCCTTACGTACCGACAGATCCGCCTCTGGCGCGATCCGCAGACACTCTTCGCCGATCTTGAACGGCAGTATCCCTTCTACGCGCCGGCTCCCACCTTCCTCGGACACTACCAGCGGCGCATCGGCCGACTAATGGACGCGGCGACAAGCTACGAGCGCGCCCTGATCGTGGCGCGCAACGACCGCGAGAAGCTGTACCAAAACCTGGGCGACACGTACGCCGATCTGGGACGAACGGACCTGGCGCTGGATGCGTACGATCGAGCGACGCGCGTCGATGCGCGCTTCCTCGCACCGTACGCCGCGCGCGGCGCCATCGCACTGCAAAAAAGAGACATCGATCGTGCCGCTGAAAACTTCGAGGCGATCCTGGCCATCGATCCGCACAACGCCTCTGCGCTCACGAACATGGGCATCGTCGAAGGCCTCCGCGGGCACCGCGATCGCGAGATCGACTGGTACCGGCGCGCGCTGGAGGTTGATCCAGAGTTTGAGGCTGCCAGGGCAAATTTGGAGAGAGACATGAGAAATTCCTAAGACCCAAAAAGGTTTTGCAATCTTGCAGTCTTGTAGTCTTGAGATCTTTTCACTGAATCACCGTCGCCTGATCCTCCGGTGGTCCCGCCACGGGGCTTGGATCGATCGAAACCGCGCTGGACGAGCCGGCTTCGGTAGCGGGAGAGGAATCGGAAGAAACCGATGAATCAGAGGATTCAGACGAGATCGATGTGTCGCTGCTCACGGAGCTGCTATTGGACGACGACTCTTCGGACGACGCCACGGCAGACGCCGATGACAGGGAGGAGACGGAGGAGACGGAAGAATCAAAGGATGCGGACGAGACTGACGATGCGGGGGCATCACTCTGGATCTGCGCGAAGTAGCCGTTGGGCAGGATCAGCATCGGCGGGTCGTACGAGGTATCCCACGTGAATTCGATGTGGAGATCCGGATGCGTGTAGCGGTGATTGATGCCGTAGCGGCTGCAATTGTACGGCTTGCCATCGGCATCGAGCAGCGTCTGGTTGCGGATGCAGGCATTGAAGATGTCGCTGCTGGAGAGCGGGACGCCGCGCGTGTCCACCGGGAACGGCGTCATCTGCGTGGGATCGTCGTTCGTCGCCGTCTGCACCTCCACCGTGCCCAGCGCGAGCCACGAGAACGTGATGTCTTCGCTCGCCGCCTCCGCGATGCGGATGGTGAAGCCCGTCGCCGTCGCCTTGCTGACGGCAAACAGTATCGGCACATCCGGCGACGCCGTGACGACGGGCGTGACCGTGTAGCCGGTGCCGAAGCGCACCGTCACCGCCTTCTCGCCCTTCTTCACCAGCGCGTAGCCCGCCTGGCGGCTCGAGACCGTGAGCGTGCCGCGCACGTCGACGTCGCCGAGGAACTGCGCGAGGCCCGAGATGGTGATGTTGCCGACGACGTTGAGCGCGCCACGGACGAGGAGCGACTGGGCCAGGATGGCGCCGGAGCCGATGACGATCTGCCCGCTGCCCGAACCCAGGACGATGGCACCCGTGCCGACGCGCAAGTCGCCGTCGAGGGTGGTGAGGCCGTGCAGCACCGAACCGGAGCCGAGATCCGCCGCGGCCGCATGCAGCGCGCCGGGCACGTCGAGCCCGCCGTCGATCTGCAGCCCGTTCGCGACGTAGAGGTTCGCGGCCTTCAGCTGGCCTTCCAGGTACAGATCGCCGCCGATCCGGGCATCCTGCCCCACCGAGAGCGTGGACTCCGTGTCGATGCTCCGCGCCGTGAGGTCGCCGGTGGTGACAGCCCCGCTGAGCGTCGCCTCACCCTGCACTCTCAACGTCGGCAACACCTGCCCCCACCTCCCCGCAGTCCCCGCCGTCCCTGCAGTCCCCGCCGTCCCAGCCGTCCCCCCCGTCCCCGTCACCTGCCTCTTCAACTCCTCCAACTGCCCCAGGATCTTCGTGAACTGCTCCGTCACCTGCAGCGTCTCGAGCTGCTTGTTGACGGCATCGGTCACCGCGCCCGCGGCCGTGATCTTGTTGAGCGAGTCGGTGATCATCGTCTGCACCTCATCCTCGATGGCCATGTCCTTGATGGTCTCGAGCACGTGACCCTCAACCGCCTCAACCGTCAGCGACTGATTCCGGCGGCTGATCAAGACATTGATAACGCCCTCCTGCCCTTCTGACCTGCTGCCCTCCTGCCCTCCGAAGGACTCGAGCGCCACACCGACCGTCGACTCACCCGCCCTCGCCTTGCGGGCGTAGCCGGGCTTCGAGGCGGCAGTGAGACTGTCACCCGGATGGATGGCCGCACCGCTCTCGACCACCACCTTTGCCGGCACCTGGCCGATGAGGCCCACCAGCGCGTACCCCGGCGGGGTGATGCCGAGCGGGGCGCCGGCGCCGCCGATAGTGTTGCCGATGAAGGCCGGGTGCGTGGAGACGATGCCCATGAGGTTCACATCGGCCTCGCGATCGCACCGCTTCACCGTGTTGGGCTTCGTGACGTCGATGCACACGAGTTCTCCCGGCTGGAGGGAAGCCTGCGTTGCACTTGCCGACATAAACCACTCGGCGTAGTCGGCGCCGGCGGAGTTGAAGGTGGCATTGGTGTACACGGCGCCGGTGGCGTTCACGCGGAAGACCGTGCTGTCGGCATGGTTCACGTCGGTGACGATCTTGAGCATGTCCTGGATACCGTTCGTCTCGCGGCTCGCGATGCGCACCCCCTCGCGCCCCGCACCGCTCTGCACCTCCAATGCGGCTTTGCCGGAGGCCGCCGTGCCCCCGATGACTACGGCGTCGCGCGCGGTATCGGTCGCGAGGAGCGTGGCAACGGACGTGCCGCTGATGACAAGCGATTTGCCGGCGATGGTGCCGCGTACATCGAGCGCCGCCGCCGTGCCGGAGCCCGGGTTGATGACAAGCGCCCCCGTGAGCGTGCCGCCCGATTTCTGCAGATACCGCGCGTCGCTCGCCTGGCGGTTCAATACCGCGCCGCGGCACACGAGTGTCCCCGCGGCATCGGTACCGATGGAATCGCAGTCGACGAGGCTCTTGAACCGCACCGACCCATTCACCACTAGACCGCCCGACGAACTCAGCAGACCCTCGGCCGAGAGCGCGCCGCGTACGGTGGCGGAACGGCCGATCACCGTTGCCTCCGGCGTGTTCTCCAGGCCGTACTGGGCGAGAATGTACGCCCGGGCGCCGTCGGCGGTGAGTGCGGATGCCTTGTTCATGTCGATGATGGCGCTCAGGCTTCGTACCGCTTCATCGATCTGCTGCGGCGTCGCGAGCGAGCCAGAGGCGACGTGGCGGATGATGGCGTCGTGCATGGCGCCGGCGATGTTTAGCTGCTCGACCTCCTGCGCCACGATGGTCTTCACCTTGGCGCTCAGATCCAGCGCCGCCATCTTCTCTTCCAGACGCTGCGCGATGGTGTCGTCGATCTTCATGGCAGCGATGCTGTCGAGCACCTTCTGCTGCACCATCTCGCCGGTGAGCGACTGATTGCGGCGACTGATGAGCACCTTGATCGTGCCCGTGGCGCCTTCGGCACCGGCGAACGGCTCGAGTGCGACGCCGACGGTCGATTCGCCCGGATTCGCCTTGCGCGCGTAGCCAGGCACGGAAGCAGTCGTCAGCTGATCGCCCGGCCGGATGGTGGCGCCAGATTGCACCATCACCTTGGCCGGCACCTGGCCAATGAGACCCACGAGCGCGTAGCCCGGCGGCACGATGCCCTCCGCGCCGGTGACGGTGTTTCCCACGAATCCCGGATTGGTCGAGACGATACCCATCACGTTGTTGTCCGCATCGCGGCCGCAGCGCTGCACGGCGTTCGAACGCGCGGGATCGATGCAGACGAGTTCGCCCGGCTTCGGCGTATCGGTGCCGGTCGGCGCGCGGAACCACTCTGCGTAGTCGGCGCCGGCGCCGCTGTAGGCGTTGTCGGCATACGTGTGTCCGTCGGCCGTCACGCGGAATGCGGGATCGTTCGCCGCCGCGACGTTGGTGACGATCTTGAACATGTCCTTGGCGGCGCTCGTCTCGTTGGATCGAATGAGGACCGTGCCGGAGGTAGTGAGTGAACCGGTAGCAGAGAAGGACGTGAGGACCGTGCCGGCATTGTTCTGGAACGTGAGGAGGTTGGCCGTCTGCGAGGCCGCCCCCTTCACGACGAGTGGCATGTAGGTCGCTCCGGAGGCGGCGAAGACGGCTCTCTTGGCGTAGAGCACGGAGCCGGACATCGCGCCGAGCACTTCGAGCGACAGGCCGGCTTTGGCGGCGGCGGAGCCGATGTTGGCGCCGATGAGAACCGAGCCGGAGACGGCCAGCTTCGCATTGGACGTGGTTGTTCCAATACCGACGGTGCCGGCGGATGTAATGCGCATGACCTCCGGTACGGCCTGGCCCATATCCGTGAGCGAGACGGTGTCGATGTAGAGTGAAGAGGAAGCGGCACTGGAATTTTTGATCTGGAACGATGTGCCGTCCGCCGTGAAGTTGCCGGTATACGTCGCGTAGCTCGTGGTGAGAGTATGCGTGAGCTGGGACAAGCCCCCGACGACGGCGATCGATGGGCTGCCCGCGGAGGCGCGGGCGCGCAGAGAATAGCCATAGCGCTTGCCGACGATGAGGACGGTCTGCGCGACAGATGCCGTACTGTTGCTGCCATCGATATCGAACCGCAATGTATGGGCTCCGCCATCCACGGTGACGGTATCGTCGTTGACGATGGAGGTGCCCGCCGTGCTCTCCGTCCAGCTGCCGAACACATCGGCGCCGCCCGCGCCCGCTACTTCGAATCCGCCGTTGAGCGTCTCGCCCGTCACCCCCTGTACGGAGACGCCGTCCCACAGCGTGGTGAGTCCGTTCGCCGAGCCGCTGTTGAGCAGAGTGATGTAGGTCGTGGTAGTCGTGGCGGTGAATCGCATCGTGTAGACGCCGCCGCTTGCATTGCTCAGGGACTTGAGGCCGAGATCCGTGCCGCCGCCGCCCACCGCCGAGACGGTGAGCGTGCCGGTCGTCGTCCCGTTCTTGAACCACACGCGCACCTGGTACGTGGCACCAACCGTGGTGGAAATGGCCTGGTAAACATAGCCAATCACTCCGTTGCTGGTGATCTGTCCGCCGTTGCCGGATTCGCCCCCCGCCACGCTGGCGAAGGCGCCGTGGGCAATCGTCCAGTTGCTGGTATCCGTGGTGAATGAGCCGTTGGCGATGAGCTGAGAACCGAACGCGGGGGAAGCGATGACGGCCGTGGATCCCGCGCCAGTGCGGAAGATGATCGCGCCGTTGCTGCCGGTGCCCGTCCCCACACCGGAGGCGAGGACAAGGGAGGAGCCGGAGGCATTGGTCCCCGTCGCCGCGAACGCCTGCAGAGTATTGATTGTCGCAGTACCAGAAACGATTAATTGCACGCCGCTCATCGTCCCCCGCACGTTCAGTGCTTCCCGTACGCTTGCAGCCGGATTGATCGTGAGCGCGCCGGAGGAATTGAAGAAGGAGAGGGCGGTACCGGCGGAGTTCTGGAACTCGAGGAGATTGGCAGATTGGGAAGCGGCACCTTTGATAACGAGCGGTGTGTAGGTGGCACCGGAAGCGGTGAACACCCCGCGCTTGGCGTAGAGCATCGCCCCGGACATCGCACCGGTGACCTGTAATCCTGTTCCGGCAGTGAGAATTCTCAAGGCACCCGTCATCGTATCCCCCGAGACATTGACGTAGCGGCTGTCCGCCGTGGTCTGGGTGAAGGCGGCGGCGCAGGAGAGCGCGCCGGCGGAAGATGTCTGGAGGTTGGAGCAGGAGATGAGGTTACTGACCGTCAGGGATGCGCCGGAGAGGGAACCCGTGAAGGCGCCGGAGCCGGAGACGTGCAGACGGGCCTTGGGCGAGGCCGTGCCGATGCCGACGTTGCCGCTGGTATTCAAAACCATCTTGTTGCCATTGGCGACGCGGAAGTGGAGCGCGTTCCCAGCCGGGGTATTGAAGATGGTGGCGTATCCGTCGTAGAGGATGGCGTAGTTGGTATAGTCCGGCGCCGCGGAGCCGAACCACAGGCCCGGGAGCGAGTAGCCGTTCGTGCCGTCTCTCAGCACGCCCAGCGTCGCGGGGTAGCTGACAGAACCCGTATCCTCGATGCGCAGGCCCGCGAAGGAGTTGGCGCTGGCGGCCTGCTGGATGTGCAGCGAGTACGACGGCCCGGCGATGCCGATGCCCACCTTCCCCCCCCGCGTCGCCAACAGCGGGCTGGAACCGGTGCCGCTCACCCACAGCTGCTTGCCGCTCATGGTGCCGGTAACATTGAGGCCGATACCGGCATAGTTGATGCGCAAAGCCCCCGTCATCGTGTCGCCCGACGTGTTCACGTAGCGACTATCCAATGCGGCTTGCGTGAGGCCCGTGGCGCAGGAGAGGGAACCGGCGGACGATGTCTGGAGCGCGGCGCAGGAGACGAGGGTGGAGACGGTGAGGGAGGAGCCCGACATGGCGCCCTTCACTTCCAGTGCCAGCCCGGACTTGGCGGCCGTGGAGCCGATGTTGGGACCGATGAGCACGGCGCCGGAGACGGAGAGGCGGGAACCGGGGGTG
>CAZTYD010000032.1:0-8275 GCA_964618035.1 uncultured Candidatus Peribacteria bacterium | reverse complement strand
CCAGTTGTCAAGAATGCGCGCATGCGCACCATGCGGCACCGCAAGCAGCGTTCGGGCCGCGGCTTCGCCTCCATGGATCCCGAGCGCGTGAGTGAACTGGGCCGCATCGGCGGGACCATCGCGCAGCGCACCGGCAGCGCGCATAAGCTGACGCGCGAAGAGCGCGCGCGCGGCGGCAGAATCGGCGGCGCCCGGTGAGGCGCCCCATCCGGGTCAGTCGCAGACGAAGTAGTTGCACAGATCCGACGTCCGTTTCACTTCCACGTACCCGAGCGTGCCGATACGGATGATGGTGGTGATGGCGTCGGTGGTGACGGTGTTGGCTTCGTACGCGATGGGACAGTAGCTCGGCAGGCAGTCCCGTCGCCGCGAGGAGCGCGAGCAGTAGAGAGCGGCGCTCCTGCAGCTCGACACGCTCAATGCGAGCACCCCGTATGACACGCCGACGACGATCGCGACCGCGAACAGAATCCTCACCCAATTCCGATCTTCGGGGTTCGCCATGCCGGCGAGTGTACACCGCACCGGCGCGCGCAGCGAGCGATGCTGGCGCCGTGAGGGCTCTTCCTTCCGCGAATGCCGAGGGAAATACGAAAAATTCCTTCCGCTCAGCCGTCTGCTGTTGCATACTAGAAAATACTTCCTCCTCCCCAGTCGTATGACGAAACGCGTTCTCGTGGCAGAAGACGAACCCTTCCTTTCCATCATCATCAATGTGGAACTCAAAGATCGCGGCATCGAGCCGGTGAAGGCGCGCAACGGCGAAGAGGCGATCGACGAGATCGAGAAAGCACAGCCGGATCTGCTCCTTCTGGACCTGCGCATGCCGAATGTCGACGGATTCGGCGTTCTGGAGCACATACGGCAGAAGGGATACGATTTCCCCGTCATCGTCTTCTCGAACATCAGCGACCAGGTGCAGATCGACCGCGCCAAGGAACTGGGAGTCAAGGAGTACATCGTCAAGAGCAATATCGATTGGGACGAGATCGGCGTCGTGGTCGAGAAGTACATCGGCTCCACGGCGGGCGTGCAGGGGTGAGGCATTTCGCCGTAAGAGAGCGTCGATTTGTACGTCATACGACCGATTCACTGCGCGCGGCGCCGTGGATCGCACGGTGTTTTTCGGCGGACGATTTGGTACACTTCACCCTCTGTGCGCATGCCGACCCGGCTCACTCCACGCGCGGCTCGTCCCTCGTCTCCCGCCCGGCGGAGAGCGGCGAGGAAGACGAAAGACGCGCGGCGAGAGGCCCTTGCCCTGCACAGGGAGGTACGTCAGCTGCGCGCGCAGATCCGCGGCGGCCGATCCGGCAAGAACGCCGGTCGTCCGCGATCCATCCTGCGGCATTCGAGCGTCGTGGATCTATCCGAAGACGCCATCCTGACCAAGACGCTCGCGGGGCAAATCGTCGATTGGAACAAAGGGGCGGAGCGGCTCTACGGGTATCGCGCTTCCGAGGTTGCCGGCAAATCCGTCAAAATCCTCATGCCGCGCGCCCAGCGGTACGAATTCGAGCGCATCATGCGCCAGATCCGCCGCGGCGAACGCGTGAAGGAATTCGAAACGCTGCGCCGGAAGAAGAACGGCGACGTGATCCCGGTCTCGTTGACCGTCTCGCCGGTGAAGGATGACACCGGGGAGATCATCGGCGCCTGTTCCATCGCGAGGGATCTGACGGAGCGCAAGAAGATTGAGCGCTCGCTCGCGGAGAGCGAGCAGCAGATGAGCATCATCACCAATGCCCTGCCCGTCTTCATCGCCTACGTCGATGCAAGCCGGCGGTTTCGATTCGTCAATTCCCCGTACGAGGGCTTGTACGGAAAGCCGCGTTCGTTCTTCATCGGCAAGACCATCAGGCAGGTGATCGGCGCAGCGGCGTACCGAGACGTGAAGCCGAACGTCGACGCGGCCCTCCGGGGGAAAAAGGTGTCGTTCGAGCGCATCCCGACGGAGACCGGGATGGAGCGGCCTCTGCTGATCTCCTACACGCCGCACCGAGACGAGGGGACGCGGGGCGTTCTCGGATTCATCATCCACGCCATCGACATCTCGGATCGCGTGCGTGCCGAGGAAGAGTTGCGGAATTCCCGCGATCAGCTGGCGGTCATCCTGCGCGGCGTTGCCGACGGCATTACATTGTTGAATGCCGACAGGGAATTCATCTACGTGAACGAGAGAGCCGCCGCGCTCATCGGGTACCCGCAAGCGAAGGAACTGCTGCGTCAGTCCGCGCGCGATGTGCTTGCGCGGTTCGAAATACATGACGCCGACGGCAGGCCAATCGAAAAATCGCGGCTGCCCGCGTCTCGCGCGCTGGCGGGCGAAGAATGTGAAATGCTCATCCGCGCCAGAGCGGCCGGCGGCGGCGAGGAGCGCTGGGCGCAGTACAAAGCCCTTCCCGTCTTCGATGCGCAGGGGAGAGTGCAGTACGCGCTGAATATCTTCCACGATGTCACGGAGCAGAAGCGCAACGAGGATGCGCTCAAATTTTTGTCCGATGCGAGTAACATCCTGGCGTCGTCGCTCGACTACCAGACGACGCTCGCGACCGTCGCACGCCTGGTGGTTCCGCACTTCGCCGACTGGTGCAGCATCGATCTCCTCGATACCGACGGGCAGATGCATAACGTGGCCGTCGCGCACGTCGATCCGGAAAAGCTGCGCTGGGCGAAGGCGATCGGCCAGCGCTATCCGGCGGATCCGCGAGCGCGGCAGGGCCTGCCGAACGTGATGCGCACGGGAAAATCGGAACTCTACGCCACCGTCACCGACACGATGCTCAGGCAGGCGGCGACAAACGACGCGCATTTGAAAGTCCTGCGCGCGGTCGGCATGCGCTCGGTGATGATCGTGCCGCTCACGATCCGGGGGAAGACGCTCGGGGCGATCTCGTTCATCTCGGCGGAATCGGATCGGCAGTACGCCAGGCAGGATCTCGCATTGGCGGAGGACCTCGCGCAGCGCGCGGCACTCGCGGTGGAGAACTCGCGTCTCTACCTCGACGCGCAGGAGGAAATTGCTGAACGCAAGCGCGCCGAGGAGGCGGTGCGGACGCTCAATGACGAACTGGAGAAACGCGTACTGGAACGCACGGCCGAGCTCAAGGCTGCCAACCGCGATTTGAAGAACGAGATCGCCGTGCGCGTCGAGGCCGAGATGAAGGACAAGGCGAACCTCTTGCGCATCAAGGGCGTCATCGACAATTTGCCGATGGGCGCGGTGGCCACTGACGAGCAGCAGCGCATACTCCACGCGAACCAGCGGTTCTGCCGTCTGTTCAATCTCGATGTGTCCGCGGCGTCGCTCATCGGCAAGCCGGGACGGTTGATCATCGACATGATCCGTCCGCACCTGAAGGATCCTCGCCGCTACATGGCGCTCCTGCAGACGGCGATTGCCCGGAACGTCGAGCAGCTGGACCAAGAAATTCTCCTGGCCGACGGCCGCATCCTCTCGGGGGATTTCCTCACCATCGCGGTCGACGGCGAGAGCCGCGGATTGGTGTTCCTGTTCCGCGATGTGACGCATGAGAAGCGCATCGACGCGGCGAAATCCGAGTTCATGTCGCTGGCCAGCCACCAGCTGCGCACGCCGCTCACCACCGTGCGGTGGGCACTCGGCCGTCTGAACAAATCCGAACAACAGCTGTCCGAAACGCAGCGCGGCATGCTCTCGGCAGCGAAGAACGCCACGCAGCTGATGGCCGAGACGATCAACGCCATGCTCACCATCTCGCGCATCGAAGCCGGGCAGATCGACGTGAAGCGCGAGGCGGTCGACCTGCGCCGGCTCGTCGAGGACATCCGTCTGGAATCGCAGCCGGAGTTCGCGTGGAAGGAGCAGGCTTTCGTGGTCGAAGCGCCGCAGCGCATGGAGGTGCGCACCGACATGCAGCTGCTCAAGGAAGTGCTCTCGAACCTCATTCGCAACGCCTTCAAGTACACGGACGAGAAGGGCCGCGTGTCGGTACGCGTGTCGCAGGATCGTGAGCGCGTGCGGATCGATATTGAAGATACGGGCGTCGGCATCCCCCTGCACCAGCAGGATCGCGTATTCCAGAAATTCTTCCGCGCGGACAACGCCATTTCGAAGGAGCCCGACGGCACGGGCTTGGGGCTCTACCTCGTCTCCATCACCGTCTCGCTGCTGGGCGGCAGCATCACGTTCTCGTCCGAGGAAGGCCGTGGCACGGTGTTCTCGGTCTTCCTGCCATACGATTCCCCCACTCCCCTATGACGAAGCGCATTCTCCTCGCCGAAGACGAGCCGTTCCTGCGCGAGACCATCCAGCTGGAATTGCGGGAGCACGGCGTGGAAGTCGACGTGGTCTCGAACGGCATGGATGCCATCGCACGGCTCGGAGAGCAGTTGCCCGATCTGCTCATTCTCGATCTCCTCATGCCCAAGATGGACGGCTACGCCGTCCTCACGCACCTGCACGAGCGCGGCTACGACGTGCCCGTGGTCGTGCTCTCGAACCTGAGCGACGAGATGGACCAAGCGAAGTGCCAGGAACTCGGCGTGCGCACGTTCCTGGTGAAGAGCGATATGGACGAAGACGATCTCTGGCCGACGATCGAGCCGTACCTGCGGGGTTAGTTGATAGTGAGTAGTGCTCTCTTGCCGCCGATTGCTGTAGGCGCCATCTTGTTTTTGGATCATGTTCCAAATAGTTGTCAAATCACTTTGCGAGCGTGAGTATAGTATTGAGACGCAACGTGTCCGATACTGGCTCGTAATTCCTCTTTTTCCTCTCGCTTTTCCCTCATGCCGCAGCAGACTCCCGACACTCCGTGGTTCGCCGTCTCGATGGGTCTCGTGGGCGTCATCGTCGGGTACATGGTCGCCACGACCGACTTCTTCGGCCCGGTCTCTCCGCAGGCAGGGGCGCCCGCGCCGCCGCCCGTCCCCGATGCCGTGCCGCCGCCGCCGTCGCAGGCGGCAGCGCAGCCTCCCGCGGCCGTGAACCCGGCGAAGGATCACATCCGCGGCAATCCGCAGGCGACGGTGACGCTCATCGAGTACTCCGATTTCGAATGCCCGTTCTGCAAACGTCACCATGCGACGGTGCAGAAGATTCTCGACACCTACAAGGACGACGTGAACCTGGTGTTCCGGCAGTTCCCGCTCACGAGCATCCATCCGCACGCACAGAAGGCGGCCGAGGCCGCGGAGTGCGCCGCCGATCTCGGCGGCAACGACGCGTTCTGGCGGTACCACGACGGGCTCTTCGCCATGGAGAGCTTGTCCGACGAGGCGTTCGTGGCGCTGGCGAAGCAGGTGGGGCTGCGCGAAGCATCGTTCAAGAACTGTCTGGAGAGCGGCAAATTCGCGCAGGATGTCGCCGACCAGGAGAACGAAGGCATGGCGGCGGGCGTGCGCGGCACTCCCGGTAACTTCCTCATCGCCCATGCGTCGAAGGAGACGCAGACGATCGACGGCGCGGCGCCCTTCGAGCGATTTGCGTCCGTCATCGACGGAATGCTCCGGAAATAGTTCTTTACCTACCCTCACCCCTGTCCCCTCTCCTCTATGAGGAAGCTCATCGCACTCAGCGCCGCCACGCCATCCCAGAGCAGGCATCCAGTTCTTCGTCCTCCGCGGAACAGTTTCCGACATCCGTTGCCCCCACGGTGATTTCCAATGTCCGCTACACCGGCACGCTCGAGAAGGCGGGCATGTCCATCTACCAGGAGGGAACGCACAGGTTGAACATGCCCGACGGCCAATTCGTGCTGCTCGAGAGCGACGTGGTCAATCTGGACCAGTACGTCGGGCGCGAGGTGGAAGTGATGGGAGATGAGCGGCCGACGGTCGAGGCGGGCGCGCGCATCGTGCGCGTGGCCCAGGTGCTGCCGGCGGAGAGCGCATCCAGCATTTCCGTTGTTGCATCCGATGCTTCTTCGCCGCTGGGTGCGAGCAGCGTGCCTGAGGCAACGGCGGCTTCGTCGCAGTCTTCCGATGCGTTTGTCGATGCAGGCAGCAGCTCGTCTGCAGCCGTCGCCGACGGCGATGCCGCCAAGCAGGCACGTATCGATGCGATGGCGAAGTACAAAATGGATCCGGCAACCTGGAGCCAGCAGTACTGTTCGTCGCACGTCGGCTTCTGCATTCCCATCCACAAGAGCTCCTGGTTCAAATCGTTCGGCGTGACTACCTCGACGCTCTGGCACGTGGAATTGAGCAACGAGGACGTGCAGGAGTTGGGTGACGGTCCCATCGCCGTCAATCTGATGAGAGGATCCGTCGAGTCCGTCGGAGCAGCCGACAAGCAAATGAGGGAGGAGGGCGGTACCGTCACCGGCTACCGCGCGTGGACGGACGATCGGCACTTCGAGATCACGGGGCCGGCCGTGTTGCGGCCGCAGATCGAGTACATCACCAATAGCCTGACGTCGGGTCAGTGATTTCGCCCCTGCTACATTTTGCCTCATGCCGCGCTACCGCTACGCCTCCGTCGACGAGTCCGGCCAGCTCCAGCACGGAGTGATCGACGCGCTTAACATTCAGGCGGCGCGGGCGGCCCTGCGGCAGATGAACGTGCAGATCGAATCGATCGAGGAGATCCAGCCCGAGGGGCAACAGCCCGTCGCCTGGCAGGTGACAGACGAACAGGCCGAGCGCGTCGTGAAATCGATACCCGTAACGAAGACGTCGCCGGCCGGTTCATCCGCCTACTATCCCGTGGTCGATACTCTCCGACTGTACGCCGGTTGGCTGCTCGCGTGGTACTTCCTCATCTACGCGTTCGGATCGTACCAATCGACGCGCGCGCTGCCGTTCCGCATTCCGTACCTTGACGATCTCTTCTCCTCGCCCATCGTCCTCACGTTTACCTTCGGAGCGTTCCTCTTCCTCCTCCTCTCGGCGCTGCATCGGGCATTCGGCCGCGGGCCCGTGAAAGCGGCCGGGCTCATGGTGGCGGGGCTCGTCGTCCTGTTCCTATTCCGACAGAATATTTGACATCGGCTGCGCAGCGCGTGGGAAGTTGCTAGTTGTTTGTTTCCGGTTGGAAGTTGCCGCATCCTGGTTGCCGTACTAACAACTAATACACTAACAACCAGAAACTCCCTCGGCCTTCTTCGCTCATTCGACGCCTATAACCCCAACTGCTTCCGGATGTCCTCCATCTGCGACTGTTCCGCCTGCTTCGCGCCCTGCTGGACATTGATGGCCTGGAGGTCGCGCCAGTCGTCGGAGTGTTTCTGCTCCAGCTTCATCAGCTGCAGCAGGTGCTTGGGCGAGAGTTCGCCGAACTTGCGGCGTTCCTCGTCGAGGATCTTCTGGAGCTCGTCGATCTGGAACTGGCTGAGCTTGGGGATGGCGTGGATGATGCGCCACTTCTCGTCGCGCGTGAGCGAGATGCTGCCGCGCAGGAGCGTGAGGAAGGCCTGCTCGTCGAACTGTGTCTCCGGGTGCGCGGGCACGGGGATGTTGTCGTTGCCCAGCGTGGCGCTGATGCTGCCGTAGCGGTAGTTGCCGACTTCGCCGAGGATGCGCAGGTCTTCGTCGTCGTAGCCCATCTCCTTCGTCGCGGCGACGCCGGGAGGCGGCGGGGGCGGACCCTGGTCCTGCGGGGGAGCCGGCTGCTGATCGCCGGGCTGGCCGCCTGTCGGCTGCCCACCACCGGCATCGCCCTGCGGCGCCATCGACGGCGGCTGCGCAAACACCTGGGTGGGATCCAATCCCCCCTCGGGCACGGGATCGCCGGGACGCGGCGGTGGCGGTGGAACGGGCTGATCAGCCATAAAAAGCGTTGGGAAGCCCGTTAATTGTAGCAGCCTGAGGCTGATTGACAATTCATTCTCACGGCTTGCTTGCCATCTTGGCGGAAAACGACAAAAGCGCTTTCGACCGTGGGGATCTAGGCGCTTCATCCGCATTATGCAGTCGCATATCCTTCGTCCCCTTCGAACAGGACGCGGACTTTCGCTCTTCGTTCGGTGGGTCTTCCCGAAAGTACGTAGGCGGAATTATCCGTTGTTGCCCTGGCATTCTCTCCTTGTCGCCACTTCTGTGCAGCATCAATGTGGCTGCCGTTTGGATATACCAGAAACTTACCAGGCGTACCTTTCTCCAACGATTCCGCGGCTTCGCCATTTACCACATGGTGCGATCCGTTATTCCCTACGAGCAGCTTAATGCTTCGGCGATCGCTGTTGGCCGCCTGAAGGAGACGCGGGCCGATCTCCGATGCGATCTTCTCATTTCCCGTAATCAAATTGCCGAATGTATCGACGAACTGTACCCGCCATTCCGTATCGGTCGGGTC
>CAZTYD010000031.1:0-8319 GCA_964618035.1 uncultured Candidatus Peribacteria bacterium | reverse complement strand
CATACGGATTTCCGGCATCTGAACACGTCATCGGATTCCGAGGTGCTCTTGAACGTCTTCGCGCTCGCGCTGCAGAAGCAGCGGCCGATCCAGCTGACGCCCGACCACATCTTCCGCGCGGTGCGCACGGTGCACCGGCGCTGCACGGGCAGCTACTCGGCGGTGGCGCTCATCGGCGGGCAGGGCATCCTCGCGTTCCGCGATCCGCACGGCATCCGCCCGCTGCAGATCGGCAAGCGCATGCACGGTATGAAGGAGGAGTACATCCTCTGCTCCGAGAACACGCTCATGAAACCGCTCGGCTACGAGTTCGTGCGCGACGTGCAGCCGGGCGAGGCGGTGTTCATCGACAAGCACAACAACTTCCACTCGCGGGTGTGCGCGAAGGGCCACCTGAACCCGTGCGCGTTCGAGTGGGTGTACCTGGCCGCGCCGGATTCCGTCATCGACAACGTGAGCGTGTACAAGGCGCGCGTGCGCATGGGCGAGTCGCTCGCCGCGCAGATCAAGAAATCGGGCCTCAAGTTCGATTCCGTCATCCCCATCCCGGATTCGTCGCGCGCGGCGGCGGCGGGGCTCGCCGACAAGCTGAAGATCCGCTACCGCGAGGGTTTCGTGAAGAACCGCTACATCGGGCGCACGTTCATCATGCCGGGACAGGCCATCCGCCAGCGCAGCCTGCACTTCAAGATCCACCCCATTGAGCTCGAGTTCAAGGGCAACGACGTGCTCCTCGTCGACGATTCCATCGTCCGCGGCAACACCAGCCGCAAGATCGTCGAGATGGCGCGCGAGGCCGGCGCCCGCAAGGTGTACTTCGCCTCGGCGTCGCCGCCCGTCACCGGGCCGTGCCCGTACGGCGTGGACATCCCGACCACCGACGAGCTCATCGGCGCCGAGAAATCGGTGCAGGAGATCTGTGACTTCATCGGGGCCGACGGCCTCTTCTACGCCACGGCCGAGGACATGGTGCGCGCCATCAAGGTGGGCAACCGCAAGCTGCAGAAGCTCTGCACCGGCTGCTTCAACGGCCGCTACCCCACGCCGGAAGTGACGCCCAAGCTGCTGCTGGAGATGGGCAGTAACCGCAACACCACCCGCGACACCATGAGCAGCCTGATGAGCGACGGCGACGACGGCGAGGGAACGAAGGGAATGACATTGATGTGATGGATTGATCATTGATAGCAGTGTCATGTTGAGCAGAAACGAACCCTGACACGATTATCATCCTTCGTCTCCGCTGTCATCCTTCGTCTCCGCTCAGGATGACAATTCTCCATTTTCAATTCTCCATTCCTCATGCGCATCCTCCTCGTCTCCAACTCCGCCCGCGGCCACGCCGTCGCCGAGGCGCTTACGCGCAGCCGGCACAAGCCCGAGCTCATCACCGTCAGCAGCGTGCGCGACCCGGGCACGCGATCCCTCTCGGCGGAGCACCATGTGGCGGACATCCTGGATTTTCCGGCGATTCTCGCAATCGCGAAGCGGACTGCACCGGACTTCGCCTTCATCGCGCCCGACGATCCGATCGGAATGGGGTTGGCCGACGAATTGCTGACACTCGGCATCCGGAGCGTGGCGCCGTTGAGGAAACTGGCGCAGATCGAGAGCAGCAAATCGTTCACGAGAGATCTGATGGAGAAACATGGCATCGATGCCTCGCCGCGCTTCAAAACTTTCCTCCGGGAGAGCGCCATGCTTGGCGCGGACACCGAGCGAATGATCCGCGCCTACCTGGACGAACTCGGCGGCAACTACGTTGTGAAATACGATGCGCTGAAGGGCGGCAAGGGCGTGAAGGTCAGCGGCGAACATCTCGACAGCATCGACGACGGGGTCGCCTACGCGATGGAATGCCTGCGGGAATGCGGGCGCGTGGTGGTGGAGGAAAAATTGGTCGGCGTGGAGTTCAGCCTGCTCTCGTTCGTCTCCGGCACGCGGGTGTGCGACATGCCGGCCGTGCAGGACCACAAGCGGGCGTTCGAGGGCGACACCGGCCCCAACACCGGGGGGATGGGCACGTACTCCGATGCGAATCATTCGCTCCCCTTTCTCGCAGAGCCTGACCTCCAACACGCGAAAGAGATCAACCGCCTGATCGCGAAGGCGCTGATGGAAGAATGCGGCGATCCGTATCGAGGCATCCTCTACGGCGGGTTCATCGCCGTGCGCGACGGCGTACGCGTCATCGAGTACAACGCGCGGTTCGGCGACCCGGAAGCGCTCAACGTCCTGCCGCTGCTGGAAACCGACTTCGGCGACCTCTGCCAGGCGATCATCGACGGCGATCTGAGCGACGATCTCGTGCGCTTCGCGCGCAAGGCGACGGTGTGCAAGTACATCACGCCGAAGAGCTACCCGGACCGCAAAGACGAGAAAGGCCAGCCGGTGCGTTTTCCCGCCATGCCGGAGAACGCGCGCCTGTACTACGGCGACATCACCGAGAACCAAGACGGCTCTCTGGCGCTGGGCGGTTCGCGCGCCGCGGGCATCGTCGGCATCGCCGATACGATCCCTGAGGCAGAGCGGATCGCGCAGGAACTGTGCGAGCGGGTGGAGGGACCGGTGCGGTTCAGGAAAGACACCGGCACGAGCGCACTGGTGGAATCCCGCGTCAGCGCGATGCGCGATTTGCGATCCGGTCTGGCGTCATGACGCCCTCACCAGCGCAGCCAGGCGATCCTCGCGATCTTGCCGCTGCAGCGCTTCGATGATGTCGTCGATATTCCCCTCCATACTGGAGGGGATGTTCGAGAAATTTTCGCCGATGCGGTGATCCGTGACGCGGTCCTGCGGGAAGTTGTAGGTGCGGATCTTCTCGCTGCGGTCGCCGGACCCGATCTGGCCGGACCGCATGTCGCCCCGCTCCTTCGCCAGCCGCTCCTGTTCGGCGGCGTAGAGGCGGCTGCGCAGCAGGCTCATGGCGAGCGAGCGGTTCTTGATCTGGCTCCGCTCCGTCTGGCACGCGACCATCACGCCGGTGGGAAGGTGTGTGATGCGCACCGCGCTCTCGGTCTTGTTGACGTGCTGGCCGCCGGCGCCGCTGGCGCGGAAGGTGTCGATGCGCAGATCCTCGCTGCGGATCTCCAGATCCACGTCCTCGGCCTCCGGCAGGATCGCCACCGTGGCGGTGGACGTGTGCACGCGGCCTTTGTTCTCGGTGGCGGGGATGCGCTGCACCCGGTGCACGCCGGATTCGTACTTCAGTTTGCCGTACGCGCCCAGACCCTCGATCTTGCACGATGCCTCCTTGAGGCCTCCCGCCTCGGCGTCGGACGCGTTCATGATCTCGGTCTTCCATCCCTGCTCGTCGGCGTAGCGCAGATACATGCGGAGCAGCTCGCCGGCGAAGATGGCGGCCTCCTCGCCGCCCGTGCCGGCCCGCACTTCGAGAATCACGTTCTTGTCGTCGTCGGGATCCTTGGGAACCAAAAATGACCGCATGCGCTCCTCGAGCTCCGGCTTGCGTTCTTCCGCTGCCTGCGCCTCCTCTTCGGCCATCGCGCGCAGCTCGGCGTCGTCGATGCCGCTCTTGGCGAACGCAATCGCCTTTTCCCCTTCCTCGTACTCACGCAGCAGCGCCATGAGCGGCTCGAGCTCGGTGCGGCGCTTGCCGATGCGCGCCACTTCCTTCGGATCCGCGAACACGGCGGGATCCTGGAGGCGCGCCTCCAGCTGCTTGTACTCGTCGGCCAGCGATCGGAGTTGGTCGATCATGGGTTGGCGCGAAGAATAACATAGGAAGAAGCTCGAAGCACGAAGTGCGAAATTCGAAGGAAGCTTCGGATTTCATGCTTGCTATCGAGGCATCACTGGCAACACCATGCGCTCCTTATGCCCGGTTCATCATTCTTGATTCGCAATTCTTGCCAATCCACCCATAGTTTTCTCTATACTCCCCCCCGATGAAGATCCTCGTCGCCCTCTCCGGCGGTATCGATTCCAGCGTGGTCGGGCATCTGCTGCGCGAGCAGGGGCACGAGTTGATCGGCGTGCGCTTCACGCTGTGGAGCGATCCGCTCGCGCCGGCGCTCGCGCAGATTCTGCCGAGCAAGTGCTGCAACGCGCAGACGGCCGCGCGCGCCAGACACGTGGCCGACGCGCTCGGCATCCCGCTCCACATCGTGGATCTGGAGGAGGAGTTCAAGCGCGAGGTGGTGGATCCGTACCTGCGGGATCACCGCAGCGGCCTCACGCCGAACCCATGCATCGGGTGCAACCGTTCCATCAAGTTCGGCAAGCTGTTGGCGCTCGCCGACCGGTTCGGCTGCGAGAAGCTCGCCACCGGCCACTACGCGCGCACCGCGCGCGAGCGGCTGCACGACGGCGCCGAGCGCACCCTCCTGCTCGAGTCGACCGACGGCGCGAAGGACCAGAGCTACTACCTCTACGGATTGACGCAGGAAGCACTGGCGCGCGCGATCTTCCCCCTCGGCGGCATGCGCAAGGAGGATGTGTTCGCGCTGGCCGAGCACTACGGCGTGCCGTTCGACCGCCACTACCGCGAGAGCCAGGATCTCTGCTTCTTCCCCGAGAAATCTCCGCGTGCATTCCTCAAGCGCCACCTGCGCGAGGCGATGGCTCCCGGCGAGATCGTGCGCCGCGACGGCACGGTGGTGGGGCGGCACGAGGGGCTGCCGCTGTACACCGTCGGCCAACGGAAAGGCCTGCGCATCGGCGGGCTGCGCGTGCCGCTGGAAGTGGTGGCGAAAGACGCGGCGGGCAACCGTCTCGTCGTCGCCGACAAGGAATCGGAACCCGTCACGTCGGTGGCGCTCCGTGAGCTCCGCTGGGTGTCGTGGCGGCCGGACGCGGCGGCGCCCGCGCCGTTCGAGTACCGCACGCGCTCGCTCTCCGCGCGGCGGCGCGGCACGTTGGA
Source organism: uncultured Candidatus Peribacteria bacterium (assembly GCA_964618035.1). Taxonomy (GTDB): domain Bacteria; phylum Patescibacteriota; class Gracilibacteria; order Peribacterales; family Peribacteraceae; genus JAQBQQ01. The sequence continues at coordinate 3,437 of CAZTYD010000031.1, read as the reverse complement.
ATACGTCGGCGACCAAGGGATCTTCCGCTTCGCGGAGCCCGAACGTCCGCAGGCGTACGGGCAATCGCTCGTCTTGTACCGCGGCGAGGAGATCGTCGGCGGCGGCGTGATGGCGGAGACGAGTGAGTTGGTAGTTGGTAGTTTGTAGTGAGTAGCGGCGAGCCCAGAGGGTAGTCCTGATTTCTGCCTTCTCCCTTCCGCCTTCTCCTTTCGGCCATGGAAAGGCAAAAACGACTGCTCTCCCGTCTCGGCAAAACACGACTTTTGTGCTATACTATACGGATTTTGGATACTCCCTTCCTCCACCGCGCCACGTACGACGCCGACGGCAACATCGTCCTGCCGAGCGAGCCGCATATCCTGCCGAATTCCGAGGCACCGGAACCGGTTATGCTGCGAGCGGAGCGGCCCGTAGCCGTGCACGCCGATGCGCAGGCGGCCGCGCCCGGCCGCATCCACGCGAGGCTCGCGCGCGTATCGATCTCGACGCGGGAGGCGCAGCAGGAAGGGATGCAGCAGTACGCCGTCAGCATCGCTTCGGCGCGTTCATTCCTCACTGACCTGGAAGAGGAATCCGAAGGGATCGGTAAACGGCTGTGGTCGTTCCTCACGCAGCCCGTGGTCGTGCGCTCGCGCAATACCCACAAGCAGTACGGGCGCGCGACGCTCTTCGTTCTCGACATCCTCCGCTTCGGCGGCACGTTCGCGCTCATCTTCGGCGTGTTGTTCATCGCGCTGAACTACCAGAGTTTCTGGGAGATCGGCGCCGCGCGCCTTCGCCCGCTCCTCGCCGGTCCGGCGGTGGACACGGCGCAGTTCGATCTCACCCACGACATCGTCAATTCGCCCGCCGCCGACGCGCGCACGCCCGGCAACCTGCTCAGCTTCCTCCCGCCCGTCGGCCCGCCGGAAGACCGCATGATCATCCCGAAATTGGGGTTGAACGTGCCGCTGGAGGAGCCGTCGTACGCGGCGCTGCTGCGCGAAGACTGGAGCCAGGTGGAGAAAGACATTCAATCGGCGCTGCAGAAAGGCGTGGTGCACTACCCCGGCACCGCGCGCCCGGGGCAGGCCGGCAACTTCTTCGTCACCGGCCACAGTTCGTACTACCCGTGGGACGCCGGTAAATTCAAGACGGTGTTCGCGCGCCTGGGCGAGCTCGAAGTCGGCGACGAGTACGTGGTGTACTACCACGGCGACAAGCACCGCTACATCATCGAAACCAAGAAGGAGGTGAAGCCGTCGGACATCAGCGTGCTCGACCAGCCGCCCGACCGGCGCATCTCCACGCTCATGACCTGCACGCCGGTGGGCACCACGCTGCGCCGGCTCATCATCGTGGCGCACGAGGTGGATCCGCTGACGGCGGAACCGATGAAGGTGGGCGAGCGGCCCAGCGAACAGCCGAAGACGCCGCAGTTAGAAGCGCTGCCCATCTAAGGCGTGAGCTCTGTGCTGATGTGCGAATGATCGGAGAAATGGTTACATTGTTACATGGTAAAATTGATCGCAAGCGAGGACGTGAGTGAGGGGTAGCAATGTAGCAATTTACCCATTTAGCAATTTATCCCGCCGAGCTAGAGTACTCCGTGCGCACCGTCGTTCCTTCTCGAGAGCATGTGCCGCTGTGGTGGAATGGTAGACACGGGGGACTTAAAATCCCCTGCCCATAACCGGGCGTCTCGGTTCGAGCCCGAGCAGCGGTACCAACTCATACATCTCAAGACGAAGAACATTCATAGAGAGCGAGAAGTTCACCCTGAGCGAACGGAGCGAAGCGGAGTGAGTCGAAGGGAGCCCGAGCAGCGGTACCAAATTCGTACAAACTAGGATGTACAATAATTGCAGAGAGCGAGAAGCCTGTCCTGAGCTTGCCGAAGGAAGCCCGAGCAGCGGTACCAATGTCACGCATGGTAGGAACAAGTATGATAGTAGAGAGGCGAGAAGTTCACGCTGCCTGCCCGTCCATAGCCCAAGGGCAAAGGCGGGAGCGAACGGAGCGAAGCGGCCGGAATTGCGATGAAAAGTCTTGCAATATAGGGTAGGGGGTATACTATGCGCGCATGACGCCAGACAACTGTACGAAGATCGTCCAGCACCTCAGCCGCATCCAGGGGCAAATCGAAGCCCTCAAGGGCTACATCCAGGAACACCGCTCGTGCGAGGACGTGTCGCATCTCACGCGCTCCATCCTCACCTCGTTCGGCTCCGTGCGCACGAGCATCATCGAAGAGGCGCTCACGCGGGAACTCGCGACGCGCACACTCTCGCCGCAGGAGCGGGAGCGGCTGCGGTCGCTGCTCGCCTTATTCAAATCGTAATTCTTTCCCTTCTCTCCCATGGCACAGATCATCACCGACCAGAATTTTCAGTCCGAGGTCCTCGAATCCCCCGTGCCCGTCGTGGTGGATTTCTTCGCCGAGTGGTGCGGCCCGTGCCGCGCCATGTCGCCCATCGTCGACGAGCTCTCGACGGAGTACGGCGGCAAGGTGAAGTTCGTGAAGATGGACGTGGATGCCAACAGCCAGATTCCCGGCACGTTCCAAGTGATGAGCATTCCCACCTTCATCATGTTCAAGGACGGCAAGCCCGCGACCGGATTCCGCGGCGCCGCGCCGAAGGAGGAGTTCAAGAAAGTGGTGGATACGCTGCTCGCGTAACGTCAGCGGCATCAGGCGGATGCCGCATCGACGGTCGATGACGGGTCCGCGGCCACTGGCGACAGCTCCTGCCTCTGCAGCATCGCCGCATACTCTTCGCTCAGCTGCCTCCGCTTGCGATCGAGCTCCTGGGTCAACCGTTCAGCTTCGTTCGAAGGAACCAGCATCAGGTGGCCGGCGACAGTCTCGAAACGAGCCTCATCGGAAGGAGCGCCAAAGCGGCTACTTCTATCCCTCATCATCTTTTCGTACTCAGGAAACGGCATCCGATCGACCGTACCGTTCCTCTGGGTGACATCCACCTGCGTCGATGCGAGGTACTCGTCGAGCGTTGCGGGAACTTTCATGGAAAAGGGGGAAGATCGTTCGAGTATTGCGCTTCCATCGCGCCAGTCAATTTTTTTGAAATAGACTGCTCCTCTCCAGCCGATGTAGCGCGATGTGTCGGATCGATCGTCGGACATCACCCCTCCCCTTTCTTCTCTTCCTCGTACTGCGCCTCCTGCGCGGCCTGCTCCTCCTGCTCGTTCAGCTGAAGAATGACATCCGGGTTCGGCTTGATGTCCGGAGTGAGGACGGACCGCTTCTCCTTCTGCTCGCGCGTCTCGGTTTTGAACGCCTGCGTCTGCCGCTTCGTCTCGGCGTCCTTCTGCCCCGCGCCCGGCACCATGCTCCTCAGCACCGAGAGCATGAGCCGACTCAGGCTCTTCTTCTCGGCTTCCCGCTTCTTGCGCTCGAGCTTGCGATTGACGAGGCTGCCCGACCGTTCCAGCGCGC
>CAZTYD010000030.1:4144-8424 GCA_964618035.1 uncultured Candidatus Peribacteria bacterium | reverse complement strand
CCGATCTCGAATGTCATGGAACGCTTGTATTGATTCATTGTTTTGGAAATCGCCCCTCCCTGGGGAATGTGGAGGAGGAAATGGCAATGATCGGGCATGATCACAAATGCATACAGGAAGAACGAATAGAGTTCCTGCGTGTGGTATAGGATCTCGATTGCTGTCCTCGCAGCTGCCGCATCCTTGAAAATGGGAATACGATTAGCCGTGTTGGTCGTGACGAGCATGGCGCAGCCATTCTGGATAGGGTGGCGTTGGGACATGAGTCCATGATGAACCACCGCGCCGAGCGACGGCGCTCTCCAGGAGGAGATAATTCCTATAATCGAAAGAGATTGGCTTTCTGTAGATCCATACGGCGTTCTATATCCCGGTAGAACATCCTCTGAATTTACGCTCCCCGTTATTTCCTGATACTCTCCTGCCATGCCCCAAGAACCCCCCGTCGACGACCTCTACAAGCTCCGCCATTCCCTCGCGCACGTGCTGGCGCAGGCGGTGCTGAAGCTGTGGCCGGACACGAAAATCACCATCGGGCCGCCGATCGAGTACGGGTGCTACTACGATTTCCTGTTCAGCAAGCCTATCTCCGATGCCGATTTCGGCGCCATCGAGAAGGAGATGCGGAAGATCATCAATCAGGGGCAGAAATTCGAGGTCGAATCGCTGAAGCCTGATGACGCCATCAAGTTCTGGAAGGAGCGTGGACAGGTTTTCAAGGTGGAGTTGATCGAAGACCTGGTGAAGAACGAGGGCGTGAGCGAGGTAACGCACTACAGGAACATCGATGCGAAGGGGAATGAGACGTTCGTGGATCTCTGCCGCGGCGGGCACGTGGAGAATCTGAAAGAGATCCCGGCCGACGGCTTCAAGATCACGAACCTGGCAGGCGCCTACTGGCGCGGCGACGAGAAGCGCGAGCAGCTGACGCGCATCTATGTGACGGCGTTCGCGTCGAAGGAGGAACTGAAGGCGCACCTGGACATGCTGGAGGAGGCGAAGCGCCGCGATCACCGAAAGCTGGGCAGGGAATTGGATCTCTTTAGCTTCAGCGATCTCGTCGGTCCCGGCCTGCCGCTGTGGACGCCGCGGGGGACAATTATTTGCGACGAGATTGAGAATCTTGCAAAAGAGATGGAACACAAAGGGGGGTATTTGCGAGTGAAAACTCCGCACATTGCAAAGGGGAAGCTGTACGCGCAAACGGGTCATTTGGCGCATTACAAGGAATCGATGTTTCCGCCGATGGTCCTGGATGCAGGCGAAGAGTATTACCTCAAGCCAATGAATTGCCCGCACCACCATCAGATTTTTGCTAGCCAGCCACGCAGTTACCGTGATCTGCCCATCCGTTACGCCGAGTATGGACAGTGCTACCGCTACGAGGATTCTGGCGCGCTCTTCGGGCTGATGCGCGTACGGTCGCTCAGCATGAACGACGCGCACATTTACTGTACCGAGGAACAATTTGAGCAGGAATTCGACGCCGTAATCGATCTCTACAAGGTGTACTTCAAGATCTTTGGCATCGACAAGTATGTCATGCGCCTCTCTCTCCACGATCCAGCGGAGCTGGGAAAGAAATACGTGGATTCGCCGGAGCTGTGGTTGAAGACAGAAGCGATGGTGCGTGGAGCCATGCAGCGAGCCAACGTGAACTTTGTCGAGGTACCAGGTGAAGCTGCTTTCTACGGACCTAAAATCGATGTGCAAATCTGGAGCGCGATTGGACGCGAATTCACGCTGGCTACGAATCAAGTCGATTTTGATGTGCCGGGGAAAGTGGGGCTGTGCTTTACCGATCATGATGGCACCGAGCAGGTGCCGCTCTGTATCCACCGTGCCCCGCTCAGCACTCATGAGCGCTTAATAGGTTTCTTGATCGAGCACTTCGCCGGACACTTTCCCCTGTGGCTGGCACCCACGCAGGTCGCCATCATCCCCGTCGCCGCGCCGCACGAGGAATACGCGAAGAAGGTTGAGGCACAGCTGCGGGAGCAGGGGATCCGCACCGCGTACTTCGATCCGTCCGACTCACTCGGCAAGCGCATCCGCGAGGGCGAGAAGCAGAAGATCAACTACCTGCTCGTCATCGGCGACAAGGAGGTGGAAGGGCAGTCGCTCGCCGTGCGCGACGTGAAGACGAAGGAGCAAAAAACCGTTCCTGTGTCACAGTTCGTCATGTCGGTGGTGGGGGATATCAGGAGTCGAACTCTCCACTCTGTAATCTAGCGAGGCGTCGTTCCACGTCATTGACCGACTCGTTAACGCCTTGGATCGTCAGAGTCTGCTCAGTATTAGCGGCGGCGGTTGCCTGTAGGTATCTCTCTAAGCCTTCTCGATTCTTCTTCATCAGAAGCAGGAGATCTTGATCGGGACGTTCAATCTCTATACCAGGGGTCTGGAGTTCGACAATATGAGCGCCTGAGGGGGGCGTTGCGATCGACATGCGGGCAGTATGGACAGTTCTACATATTCAGCCAGTGTTTCTCTGAAAAAATATGGTGAACTGCAATTCTTTCTGTGTGTGCAGCCTGCTACTCTAGCAAGGCATGTTCGAAGCCTTCCAGCTGGGGCCCTTTCTGATCTGGACGAATTTGCTGTTCCTGATGATCGGGTTATGGCTCTCGGCGGAGTTCTTCTTTCGCTTGGCGCAGAGCGCGAATCTGTCGCTCACGCACTTCGTCGAGCAGGGGGTGTGGTACATCATCGCGTTCTTCTTCGGCGGGCGCATCGTGGCGGTGGGGGCGGAGTACCGCGTGTACCTCAAGGACATCCTGCGCATCCTCATCTTCTGGGACGGGAACTTCAACATTCTCGGCGGCGCCATCGGCATGGGCGTGGTGCTGTACATCTTCAACCTCAAGCAGCGATCCACCTTCCTCCAGTGGCTCGACGCGCTCGTGCCCGCGACGAGTTTGGCGCTCGTGTTCTCGTGGCTGGGGGCGTTCTTCTCCGGCTCCGCCTACGGCCGACCCACGGACATGATCTGGGGCATCACGTACGACGCGCAGAACGTCCGCTACGCCGTGCCGGTGCACCCGGTGCAGCTCTACTACGCGCTCTACTTCTTCTTCCTCACGTTCCTGCTGCTCGTCATCCGCAAGAAGGCGCGGCGCGTGGGCACCGAGACCTTGGCCGGCATCTTCTTCATGACGCTGGGCACGCTGCTGTTCGAGAACTTCCGCGGCGATTTCGGCATCCCTGTGTTCGCCACGCAGCTCGATTTCGCGCTCCTCCTCCTGCTCTTCGTGAGTCTCGCGGTCTTCGCGGCTGTCGAGCTGCAGCTGAGCAAGCGGACTCTGTACCTCTACGAAGGCGCGCTCTTCATCATCTGCATCGCGTACATCTTCCTGCGGCGATCCTGGGATCTGGAAGTGTACGAACTGCGCTTCAGCCAGCTGCTCGCGGTGATGGGATTCCTGAGCACGCTCGTCTACGTCATCGTGCACCGTCGTAAGTATCCCCACCTCTGATCCATGGATTCCTTCCTGACATTCCTGCAATCCCTGCCGTCCCTGGCGTCGACGAACACCAATGTCTCGCCGGTGCTCCTGGGGCTGATCGTCCTCGACGTGTACCTCATCTTCTACGTGACGCGCGATGCGCTGCTGCGCATCCGGCCGTTCTTCCCGCAGCTGCTGTGCATCCTCCTCGTGGCGGCGCTGCCGGGCGTCGGGTTCCTCCTGTACATACTCGTGCGGCCGGCACGGCTCATCAAGGAGCGCGAGCTGGAGGAGATGCTGCTCGAACTCCTCGACCGCACCGAGACGATCCCCCCAGGGGATGAGGAGCCCGAGCCGGAGACTGCTCCGCCGCCATCGAAGCAACAGCGGCCGACGGAAGGCCGGCTGATCGCCGCTGCGTCGCCGAAGAAGGCGAAGAAGAAGCCCCGAGAGCGCGACGAGAGTACCGAGGACGAGGGAGGGGAGTAGCGCTTGCGAGACGGGTGCGGTGTGTTACCATCCGCGCGATGAATGTCCTCAGCTACATTTTTTGGCCGAATCCGCCCGTGACGTCGTACAGCAATCCAAAAGTGCTGGCGGCGCTTCTGCTGTGCCTTTCGTTGGTGGTGAGCGCCTACGCGATCAAGCGATGGCGCGCGAGGCAGCAGCCGGTCACGAAGAAGCTCAGCCGCACGTGGGCGAGCGCCGCGTTCTGGTTCGGGTTGGTGGGGTTGTTCCTCATCGTGTGCCGCGTGGAGGGGATTCAGTTCTTCTCGATGCGGTTCTTCTGGGTCCTGTGGGCGGCGGCGATCGCGTTGACGAATCTGAAAACCA
>CAZTYD010000030.1:0-4134 GCA_964618035.1 uncultured Candidatus Peribacteria bacterium | reverse complement strand
GATCGCGTTCTACCTGTGGCTCCAGGTACGCCTGTTCCGCGCGCGGCACTACGAAGTACTGCCGGTCGAGCGGGTGGTGGATCCGATGAACAAGTACTTGCCGGGGAAGAAGAAGCGGTAGGACTGCCAACAAATATTGACATACGCGCCTGATCGCATCACCATCTTCCGCCTATGCCTCTCAAGCACTCGACGGAGACGTTCTTGGTCATCCTGCTCGGCGCGGTCATCGTCCTCACGGGAGTGCTGCTCGCCACGCTGCCGCCGCTCATGGCGGGGCTCGTGCCGATGCTCATCCTGCTGGTGCTCACCCTGGCGTACCCCATCGCGTTGTATCCGCTCTTCCGCAGCAACCGAGCCGATTATCCGTTCCGCGTCCTGCACTTCTTCCCCGCGCTGATGGTCGTCGCGTGGGGTGTCCTGCAGTTGCTGGGGTGGGGCGTGCCGACGCTCGGTTTCCTCGCCCGCTGGTACACGTGGGGATGGACGTTCGTCGCGGTGCTGCTGGGCATGTTTTTGCTGATGGTCTTCTGTCTGCAGGTCCTGCGCCAGTGGACGGAGCGCATCGCTACGTTGGGTATTCTCCTCGTCATCTTCCTCGCGCTCGCGTTCGCATCGGGTTTCCGCTTCCACTGGGATCGCTCGCTCGCCGGGGTGCTGTGGCAGGGGAGCTGGTGGAACGTGACGGGAGCGGGAACGGGATCGTCGCTCATTGCCTTGAACGGGAGCTCCAGCAGTGCCGTGAGCGTCGCAGGCACGGATGATGTCCCCAATGCCGCGTCCGTTTCGTCCCTCAACGCCAACGAGCAGCAGTGGCGCGAACTCCTGCGCGCGTTCCAGCAGCAGAGCGCCCGTTCGGCTGCGTCCGGGGCATCCAGCGCGGGGGCACCTGGGGAGGCAGTGGGCTCCTCTTCGTCGTCGGCTGCGTGGATCGCGCTCGCGTCGTCGGCATTGTCGAGCTCCTCGTCGCTGAACTACGTGCCGGCCGCCGTCTCGTCGGCTCGCGCCGCGCCGCCGCCCGCCGCGCCTCCGGCCGTCACCAAGAAGAGAACGCCCAAGAAGCATCTGCCGCAGTCCGGCCCCGTGGCCGACGCACTGATGTTCCTCTGCGCGGCAGGATTCCTCACGGCGGTGCATCGCAAGACGGCGGCGCGACGATTGGCAGAGGTTGTGGCGTGACGAGCAGTAAGCGGTAAGCGATGAGTCTTGTTGGTCGTGTTCGTGGATCCGGTGGATGGCTGCGTCGCGGCGGCATCTGAAGGCTATGCTATGCTCCGCATGATCTTCTGTCCGTTCCCTCACTCCCATGAAACTTGCCTCCCTCTCCGCCCGTCAAATTCTCGATTCCCGCGGCACGCCCACCGTCGAAGTCGACGCCGTCTTGGACGACGGTTCGTTCGGCCGTGCCGCCGTGCCCTCCGGCGCGTCCACCGGTACGCACGAGGCGCTGGAACTGCGCGACGGCGATAAAGAGTTGTACCAGGGCAAATCGGTCACGAGAGCCGTGGCAAACGTGACGGGGCCGATTCTGACCGCCCTGAAGGGCATGGATGTCGCCAGCCAGCGCGCGATCGATGAGGCGTTGATTGCGCTCGATGGCACGCCGAATAAGTCGAAGCTCGGCGCCAATGCGATCCTCGGAGTCTCGATGGCCGTGTGCCGGGCTCGTGCGGCCGCGCAGCGGCAGCCGCTGTGGCAGTCGCTGGCCGAGCAGTACGACGTGTCGCTGGTGCAGGACGTGCCGCTGCCTGTTCCCATGATGAACGTCATCAACGGCGGCAAGCATGCCGACAACGGCCTCAGTTTTCAGGAGTGCATGATCATTCCGGTGGATTTTTCTTCCTTCAGCGACGCCCTGCGCGCCGGCGCGGAGGTCTTCATGAGCCTCAAGAAGATCCTGCACGATGCGCAGCTGAGCACGGCCGTGGGAGACGAAGGCGGCTTCGCGCCCCACATTAAAGACAGCCGCGAGGCGTTCACGCTGCTGATGCGGGCCATCGAGACATCCGGCTACGAGGGCCGGGTGAAGCTGGGCATTGATGCAGCGGCATCGGAGTTCTACAGAGACGGCGTGTACGCATTGGATGGCAAGACGCTCAATGCGTCGGAACTCGTTGCGTACTACGGCAAGCTGATGGACGAATTCCCCATCGTCTCCATCGAAGACAGCCACAGCGAAGACGATTGGGACGGCTTCGCCGAGATGCTGGCGAAGGAGGGGAATCGATTGCAGCTGGTGGGCGACGATCTCCTCGTGACGAACACCAAGCGCATCGAGCAGGCCATCGAGAAGAACGCCTGCAACGCCGTGCTCATCAAGGTGAACCAGATCGGCTCGATTTCCGAGACGGTCGATGCGATCCAGATGGCGCAGAAAAACGGCTGGAACGCCATCGCCAGCCACCGCAGCGGCGAGACGGAAGACACGTTCATCTCGCACCTGGCCGTGGGTTTGAGGACGGGGCAGATCAAGACGGGTTCACTCAGCCGTACGGACCGTGTGTGCAAGTACAATGAGCTGCTGCGGATTGAGGAGCAGGTGGGGAAGAGAGGGGTGTATGTGAGTCCGTTTGCTCAGTAGGACACCGAATGGTTATGATGCTCGACCAGATTTCCAATCTGGGAGGTACCAATGGAGCATTGGAAGATGTTCGCCAAGGCGGCGATCTTCCTCGCTGCCCTCCTCTTGTGCCGTCGCGGCAGTAGGCGGTCACAGGAGCCCGAGAATTATTTTCTCTGGGCGCTAATGTTCATTCTGGTGCTCCTCGGCTGAGCCATCAGCGGAGGCTGCGACTCGCATTGGCTACCGATGCGAGTTTTTTGCTTGGCGTTCACGGTAGAAGGCTTCTTGTCTTGCATCATCCTGAGGAGCGCCGCAGCGCGTCTCGAAGGCTGGTCGGGACGACAGGACTCGAACCTGCGACCTCATGCCCCCCAGGCATGCGTTCTAGCCAACTGAACTACGTCCCGAAAAGTGTGTGCGGTGACAACGAATGATCAATTCTTTCCTGGCTCGCCCCGCGAAGCCCGCAGGCGTAGTGGGGAACTACGTCCCGAACGCGCAGATGATAGGGGAGTGCCCGATACGAGGAAAGGCGAAGGCATCACTTTGCTGTCCTGATCTGGCCGAAGAGCGATATGGCGGTAGGTATTTTTGTCGTTCTCTTGGAAATCCCCATTGCTTATGCTTTCATACCCTCTTTTTCCCCCTGTCGGCCCTTGCGCAAATAATAAATTTATGGCATAATATCGTGTTACGTCAACCATGACCCTCTCGAATCCAGATCTGGCCGCAGCGAAGCTCATCATCGAGCAGCATGAGCGCCTACTCGTCATCCCGCACGCGAACGTCGATCCCGACGGGCTGGGGAGCGCGCTGGCGTGCTACCAAATGTTCCAGTCGCTCGGCAAAGACGTCACCGTCATCTGCCCGGACACGCCCCCGGAGTCGCTGCGCTTCCTGCCGGGGTTCGAGAAGATGGAGATGGAGATCCAGGAGTCGCAGAACTTCATCATCACCGTGAATCTCACCGACGGCGTGGAGGTGGACAAGCTGCGCTACACGGTGGAGGAGAACAAGGTGAACATCATCGTCACGCCGCGGAAGGGGAAGATCCGGCAGAGCCACATCACCTTCGGCGATGGCGAGAAGCCGTACGATCTGGTCGTGATGGTCGACACGGCGGATCTGGCGCTGTTGGGGTCGCTCTACCGCGACCACATCGATCTGTTCTCGGAAACGCCGATCCTCAACATCGATCACCACATCAGCAACCTGCGCTACGGCCAGTTCCACCTCATCGATCCCACGGCGGCGAGCGCCACCGAGGTGCTCTTCGGCTGGTTCAAATCGATCCCGGAATGGAACGAGCGGATCACGCCCGACATCGCGACCTTGCTTCTCACGGGGCTCATCACCGACACGCGCAGCTTTCAGAACCCCAACACCACGCCGCGCTCGCTCGAGATCGCCGCGGAGCTGCTCGAGCGCGGCGCGCGCCAGCAGGAGATCATCCAGCACATCTACAAGACCAAGCCGCTCAGCACGCTCAAGATCTGGGGCCGCGCGCTCAACCGCATCCAGATCGACCGGACAGCCGGCGAGCACTTTGAGCCCCTCAAGTTTGAGAAGCG
>CAZTYD010000029.1:4866-8432 GCA_964618035.1 uncultured Candidatus Peribacteria bacterium | reverse complement strand
GCTGTGTTTTCTGCACACGGATATGGATTACCTCGTGTTGGGAAACGTCATTTTGCGGAAGGAGGACAATCGGCAACTGGTGAAAGGCGAGGCGCGGGAGAGGCACCTGAAGAAGTTTGAGCTGGATTAGGTGTTCGGTGCCCGAGCAAATTGAGAATTGAAAATTGAGAATGATGCATCAATGAACGCTCTGAATTGGCGTGATAATTCTCAATCATCAATTGTCAATCGTTCATTGTTCCAGGCATGGAAAACAGTGGCACATGCGTGACTCGATTAGTACTATCTCCCCATGGCTCACGGCAAACTCTCCATCCTCGCCGAGATCTGGGATTTCCTCCGCGTGCGGAAGAAGTGGTGGCTGGCGCCGATCCTCATCGTGCTGGTGCTGTTCGGGTTCCTACTGGTGTTCGCGCAGACATCGGCCCTCGCGCCGCTAATTTACACGTTGTTCTAGAGGGCAGACGCTTTAGTGGCCTAGTCGTATTCTCCACAGCGTCGCCACCGCCTTTACCGCGTCGCGGAAGCGGATCTTCTTGCCCTCTTCCAGCGTGCGCGGCGAGTACGTGATGGGCACGTCATGAATCGGGATACCGCGCTTGAGCGTGTACGCACACAGCTCTGCTTCGATCTCGAAGCCGCGGCCCCGCAGCGGGAGCGACGTGAGGATCTCGCGCGGAAACAGCTTGTAGCAGGTGTACGCATCCGTCAGGCGCGATCCATAGAGCATGTTCGTGATCCAGGTCACCGCCTTGTTTCCCAGCAGGTAGCGTTTGTAGAGGTTGGGGTTGGGGATGAGGAACCGCGAGCCGAAGACCACCACGCCGGGGTGCAGCTCCGCATAGTTGAGGAGAAGCTTGATCTCTCGCGGGTGGTACTCCAAGTCGGCATCCTGCACGGCGACAAAGTCTCCGGTGGCCTTCTCCAATCCCATTCGTAGTGCCGACCCTTTGCCGCCGTTGGGCTTGGTAAGGATGATGTCCTGTGGTTGTGCGTGCGTCCTCATCAGCTCCAATGATCCATCATGCGAGCCGTCGTCGATGTAGATCAGTTCTGCGTCACTCCATGTTGTCGATAGCTCGTCCATCACCGATACGATGGTGCGTTCTTCGTTGTACACCGCAATGAGGATGGTGAGGCGCGGGGTCATGTGAGCGTGTACGGGTGGAGGCTGAGGGCGAGGCCGAGTGCGGTGGCGAGGCCGAGCAGCAGCACGACTCCGGCGAGGAGACGGTCGATGGGGCGATCATGCAGCAGGGCGTAGGTCGTGAACAAGGGGTACACCGGCGTGATGACGCGGCCGATGGAGGTGATGGATCCCCAGATGAAATCCGGCATCGCGAGCATGACGAACAGGAATCCGAGCAGCATCACGTGGAGGAACGGCAATGACACATGCGAAATGCGACAATCGACATTCGAACGCTCACGCCATACATCGCGGATGACCAGGCAGACCGTCGGCACCACGAACAGCAGCAGCAACGCAATGGCCGACAGCGTGTACTGGTTGTACCTGCCGCCGATGAGCAGGCGGACGGGGGCGACGAACGGTACGTCGCGCTTGGCCGCACTCAGGAAGAACGGCATCTGCCCGAAGATCAGCAGGATCCACGTCTGCAGCGCGAGGAAGACCGCGATGGGGATGCACAGGAGGAGCGCGTCGCGCCAGCGTCGTCGGCCGAGCGAGTAGAGGAGCGTGCCGCCGATGAACAGGATGTTCACCTCGCGCGACAGGACGATGAGGCTGAGGAGGACGATATCGATCCACGAGAGGCGTTCCTGCTTCGTGTACCGCCGGAGAAACAGCGTGAGGAGCAGCAGCGTCAGCGGCTCGGCCAGCGAGAAGTGCAGCGCGACCATCGCCGCGGGGCAGAGCGCGAGGGCGAAGGCGTAGAGCGGCTTGCCTGTCGTCCGGAGGACGACCGCGAAGACGAGGATCAACGCGGCGAGGTTGATCAGCAGGAATGAGTACGGCAAAAGACCGCCCTGGCCCCCCGCGAGCACGAAGGCCGTGAGCGGCAGGAGGAATCGTTGGTAGGCGTACAGGCCGGGCGGCTCATTCGCGGTCAATTCCGTCCATCGCGACGGCGCGAGCATGGCGGGGATGTTGCGGGCGATCTGGTAGTACTGCATGCCGTCGTAGCCGGGGCCGTCGAGTACCACGAAGCGCGGCGGAAGCGTATCGAGCGACGCCAGCGAGCGGTCCATGTGGAACAGCGCGGTCACATTGCCGCGGTACGGCGCAAGGGCGAGGGCGAGGACGCAGGCGACGACTGCGGCGAAGAGGATGGCATGCGTGCGGGCGGACAAGCGTGGAGAGATGGCCGGCATCGCGCTAGAGGGTAAACAGCCGGACGCTTCCCTGTGGCGACAGCACCGACTTGAGATCGTACAGCACGCCGCCCTCGCGCACGGCCTTGGTCAGATCCGTCCTGAGGTATTCCTTGTGAGGCACGAGCAGGAGCACGGCGTCGAACAGCCCCTCGTCGGGGGATCCCGGCTCGTAGCCCATCGCGCGAAGATCATCTGCGGCGTAGAAGGGATCGTGGGCGCGGACGGCATGTCCGAGCTCTTTCAAGAGCTTTGCGACATCCTTCACCTTGCTGTTGCGCGCGTCCGGCACGTCCTCTTTGAAGGTGACGCCGAGTAGGAGGACGTTCCCCGCCTTGCCGAGCGCCGCGTGCACCTGGTCGGCCACGTGGCGGGCCATGGAATCGTTGATGGCGCGTCCGGCGGCGATGACGTGCGTGTCCATGCCGAGTTGCTTCGCCTTCTCTACCAGGTAGTACGGATCCACCCCGATGCAGTGGCCGCCGACGAGCCCCGGCTGGAATTGCAGAAAGTTCCATTTGGTGCCCGCCGCGTTCAGCACGTCTTTCGTTGGGATGCCGATGCGCTGGCACAGCAGGGCGATCTCGTTGACGAAGGCGATGTTGAGGTCGCGCTGCGCGTTCTCGATGGCTTTGGCCATCTCGGCCACCTTGATGGACGGCGCGCGGTGGATGCCGGCTTTCACGACAGAGCCGTAGAGCGCCACGAGTGCGTCGGTCGTTTTCTCGTCCTGGCCCGCCACGATCTTCACAATCGTCTCCACCGTGTGACGCTTGTCGCCGGGGTTGATGCGCTCGGGCGAGTAGCCGAGGGTGAAATCTTTCCCCATGGTCAGGCCCGATTCCTTCTGGAGGATCGGTCCGCAGAGTTCTTCCGTGACGCCCGGGTACACCGTCGATTCGTACACGACGATGGCGCCGCGCTTCAGGTGCTTCCCCGCCGTATGCGTCGCCGCTCCCAGAATGCGCATGTCGGGTTTGTTCTGATCGTCCACCGGCGTTGGCAGCGCCATGATGACGATGTCGGCCTTGCCGATGATCGCCGGATCGGTGTCGTAGCGGATCGGGCTTCGTTTCAGTTCATCGCCGGTCAACTCGTTCGTCCAGTCGTGTCCGGCCTTGAGGGTATCGATGCGCTCCTGCGAGACATCGTAGCCGTGGACGTCGTAGCCCTTCCGCGCGAAGGCGGCCGCGAGCGGAAGGCCGACGTAGCCCAAGCCGACGACGCAGAGG
>CAZTYD010000029.1:0-4856 GCA_964618035.1 uncultured Candidatus Peribacteria bacterium | reverse complement strand
GAATCAGTGTAATTGCTTCATTGCTTCATGGCTACATTGCTCGCAGGCAGTTCGTTGGCGTTGATCCGTGCCGAGATACGGCGCTCTCATGGTAGAAAATGCTGTATTCCCTCCTGCAGAGCGCCGTATCTCGGCGCGGTGTCGATCATCCCATGGATGTGATGTCATGCCACCATTCCAATGGATGGATGTCCCATTTACCTGAGGCCGATGACCACAAATAGTCCTCGGCATGCATGCAGAGCTTTGCCCGCACGGGGTTCTGATGGATGTATTCCAGAGCGCCTCGCGCGTTGTCCACGATACGGAGGTGAAACCGGTTCTGCCATATCGGCGCGCCAATGTTGAATCGGACATCACGTTTGTAGAGGTTCATGATTTTTGAAATCGACCCTCTTTGAGGGACTCGGAGCAGGAAGTGGCAATGATCAGGCATCATCACAAATCCATACAAAAAGAAAGGATAGTGTTCCTGAATCACATACATGGTTTCTATGGCAATGCGAGCTGCAGCAGGATCATCAAACACTCGCAGGCGCCGGTGCGTATTCGTGGTGATCAGCATCGTCCTGTCGTTCTGAATGGGGTGACGTTGGGACATGATGAGATCATAAACATCCGCGCCGAGATACGGCGCTCTGTGTGAGGAAAAAGTTGGTGTAGCTCTTCCATTGTGGCGAGGGAAAGCCCTGTAAGACGTTCCATTCCCCCGCAGAACCGCCCATCTTTCTCTCGCCGATTTTTTCCCTTAAGCTCCGACTATGGACCGTTCCCCCGTCCAAATCGGCGTCGGCACGCTCGATCTCACGGAGCAGGAGAAGGGCTACGTGATGGAGGCGTTGAACTCCAACCGTCTCTCGTACGGGCCGTTCAGCCGCAAGTTCGAGCGGCAGTTCGCTGAATATCATGACAGCAAGTACGCCGTGTTCGTCAACAGCGGCACCTCCGCCCTCTCCATCGCGGTCGCGTGCCTGAAGGAACTGCACGGGTGGCAGGACGGCGACGAAGTGCTCGTGCCGGCGCTCACGTTCGTGGCGACGTCCAACGTGGTGCTGGATCACAACCTGGTGCCGGTGTTCGTCGACTGCGACGGCAAGACCTACAACATCGATCCCGCCCTCATCGAGGCGAAGATCACCCCCAAGACGCGGGCTATCATGGTGGTGCACCTGTTCGGGTTGGTGGCCGACATGGATCCGATCCTGGCGATCGCCCGCAAGCACAACCTGCGCATCATCGAAGACAGCTGCGAGACGATGGGCGTGCGGTACAGGGGGAGGAAGACCGGATCGTTCGGGGACATCAGCTGTTTCTCCACGTACGTGGCGCACCTCATCGTCACCGGCGTGGGCGGCCTGGCCGTGACGAGCGACGACAAGTACGCCGAAGTTCTCCGCAGTGTGGCGAACCACGGGCGCGACAGCATCTACATGAGCATCGACGACGACAAAGACATCGACGGCGCCGCGTTCCAGCAGGTAATCAAGCGGCGATTCCGGTTCGTGCGGCGCGGCTTCAGCTTCCGCGCGACCGAGATGGAAGCGGCGCTCGGCCTGGGCCAGCTCGAGCGCTTGCCCGGCATTCTCGGCGCACGACAGAGAAATGCCGCGTGGTTGATGGATCATCTGAAGCCATTCGATCGATTCATTCAGCTTCCGTCATTCGATCCATCGGTCCAGGAGCACGCCTTCATGATGTTCTCCATCGTCGTGAAGCCGGACGCGCCGTTCGGCAAGTGGGAATTGATCAAGCACCTCGAGGAGTGGAACATTGAGACGCGCGACATGCTGCCGCTCATCAATCAGCCGGTGTACGCGTCCATGAACATCCGCCAGGAAGACTACCCCGTGGCCCACTGGGTGAACGAGAGCGGGTTCTACATCGGGTGCCACCAGGGGATGGGGGAAGGGGAACTGGAGTACGTGGAGAAGGTTGTTGAATTGTTTTTTCAGAATCAGGAATCAGGAATTAGGAATTAAGATATTGGCAATCTGCTCTTGATTCCTAATTCTTAATTCCTAATTCTTGATTCTTCATTCTTGTCCTACACTCCTCTTGCTTCCCCATGAAACGCGCCCTCATCACCGGCATCACCGGCCAAGACGGTTCGTACCTCGCGGAGCTGCTGCTGCGGAAGGGGTACGAGGTGCACGGCATTGTGCGGCGGGCGTCGACGTTCAACCGCGGGCGCATCGAGCACCTGATCACCGATCCGCACGAGAAGGATCTGCCGCTCACGCTGCATTACGGCGACTTGGGCGACAGCAGTTCGTTACTGCGCATCCTCCTGAAAGTGCAGCCCGACGAGATCTACAATTTGGCGGCGCAGAGCCACGTGGCCATCAGCTTCGATCTGCCGGAGTACACCGGCGACATCACGGCGCTGGGCACGGCGCGGCTGCTGGAGGCGTGGCGCGCGAGCGGCATTCCCGCCAAGTTCTACCAGGCGAGCTCCAGCGAGCTCTACGGCAAAGTCGTGGAGACGCCGCAGACAGAAACGACGCCCTTCTACCCCCGGAGTCCCTATGCGTGCGCCAAGGCGTACGCGTTCTACCTCACGCGCAACTACCGGGAGAGCTACGGCCTCTTCGCGGCGAACGGCATCCTGTTCAACCACGAGTCGCCGCGGCGCGGCGAGAACTTCGTCACGCGCAAGATCACCCTCAGCCTCGCGCGCATCCTGGCGGGTCAGCAGGAATGTTTGTACCTGGGCAATCTGGAAGCCCAACGCGACTGGGGCTACGCCGCGGAGTACGTCGAGGGCATGTGGCGCATGCTCCAAGCCGATACGCCGGACGACTACGTCCTGGCCACCGGTCGGACGCAGTCGGTGCGTGCGTTTCTGGAGCTGTGCCTCGAGATCGCCGACATTCCCTTCGAGAGATCCGGCGAGGACGAAAAGGAAATGTACGTCGATACGCGTACGGGGAAGACGATCGTGGCTATCGATCCCCGCTACTACCGTCCGGCGGAGGTGGATTTGCTCATCGGCGACGCTTCCAAGGCGAAGCGCGAACTCGGCTGGGAAGCCAAGACGACCCTGCGCGAGCTCGCGCAGCTGATGATGGAAGCGGATTGCGCACAGTATGAGGTTCCTCTTCCGGGATAGTCGTATGTATATTTATTTCCTTCCGTGGGTTGCGCAAGACCCCAAGACGCCAAGACTCCAATTCCCAAATTGGGTTTTGGAATTTCACTTGGGAATTGGAGTCTTGGCGTCTTGGGATTTTCTCCCCACTCCATGACATTCGCCAACCAATCCGTCCTCATCACCGGCGGTACCGGCTTCATCGGCAGCTTCCTCGTGGAGCGACTGCTCGCCGAAGGTGCGAAGGTGCGTGTGCCGCTCCACTCGCGGAACTACCGCAGCCTGTCGGCGCGGCGATCGGAGGTGGAGTGGATGGACGGCGATCTGCGTGATCCCGCATTCTGCACGCGGCTCACCGAGGGGATCGACGTGCTGTTCCACCTCGCCTCGTACCGGCGCAACGTGCAATTCCACCACGAGCACTGCGGCGACGTGCTGGCGGGCAACGTGCAGATGACGCTCGCGCTCGCCAACGCGGTGCGCAGGCGATCGGGCATCCGGGTGGTGTTCTTCAGCACGGCGAATATTCCCGATCCCATCTCGCTCATCGACGTGGCCGCGTCGGAGAGCAAAGACGGCTACGTGCTCGGCAAGCTGGCGTGCGAGCTGCAGTGGATGTCCACCGCGCAGCAGGCCGGTTTTCCGCTCCTCATCCTGCGCCCGGTGGGCGTGTACGGGCCGCGCGATACCTTCTCGGAAGACGGCAACGTGATCCCGTCGCTCATCGTGAAGGCCGATGCGGCGGCATCCGAGCTGGTGGTATGGGGGACGGGGAATCAGGAGCGCGCATTCCTGTACGTCGAAGATTTGGTCGGCGCCGCCTTCGCGCTCCTCGACGCCGAGGCGACGGGCGTGCAGTTCGTCTCCTCACACGACGTGGTGAAGGTGTCGGCGCTCGCCGGCCTCATTCGCGACGCGGTGAAGCCCGGTCTCACACTCTCGTTCGATAAGACGAAACCGGAAGGCCGCCTCAGCATTCCGCTCCTACCCATGCACCAGAGCTTACAGTCGTTCCCGTGGACGCCGTTGGAGGAAGGGTTGGGGAAGACGGTGGGGTGGTGGAAGGAGGAGGAATAGGAAATCCCAAGGTCACAAGACTCCAAATCCCAAATGCCCTTCGAGGCTCGTTGCGCCTCGCGCCTCAGGGTGACGTATTGGAAATTGGGGCCTTGGAGTCTTGGGATTTTCTTGGTCATTGCAGTCTTGCAATCTTGCAGTCTTCCCTCCAAGGTCTTCCCCCTATCTCTCTCTCCCTGTACTCTCCGCACCATGCCTCAGTCCAAGACAGTCGTTATCATTCCGTGCTACAACGAGGCGGAGAACATTGTGCAGCTCATCGATCGATTGATGGACTTGTATCGGTCGATCGAGGTGCTGGTGGTGGACGATTCTTCGCCGGATGGGACGGCGGAGTTGGTGAAGAAAGCGCAGGAGCGGCAAGCGGGGCGGCTGCATCTGATAGTGCGACAGGGGAAGGGTGGACGCGGATCGGCGGTGCTGGCCGGGTTCGCATGGGCATTGGAGCGCGACTACGAGATCGTCTTCGAGATGGACAGCGACTTCTCGCACAAGCCGGAGGAGATCGCTGCGTTCCTGGAGAAGATCCGCGACTGCGACATGGTCGTCGGCTCGCGCTACCTGCCGGGCAGCGAGATCCGCGAGTGGGGGCCGAAGCGCACCTTCTTCTCCAAGTGGGCGAACCGCTACGCGCGGCTGGTGCTGCGGATTCCGATGTCGGATTTCACCAACGGCTTCCGCGCGTACCTCC
>CAZTYD010000028.1:7834-8512 GCA_964618035.1 uncultured Candidatus Peribacteria bacterium | reverse complement strand
CGTTGGGTGTGCGCTAGCCTGCTGGCAGCGGGTGCCGCTGTCGTCGCTTGGGCCACTTGGCACGTTTCCGATCCCTACGGGAAGGGAATCTTGGGGATCGCGTCGTCCGTCTTGGTGACTGCTGTTCTTGTGTCTTTCGTCGCGATGGGCCAACCGTCGGCCCGCCGCGCGCGGCGGGAGGCTCCGCCCCCGACGCCATTCGTTCCGGATCAGTCCTCGTCACCCCCCTGACCAGGGGCTGATCACCCCGGCGGGCCTCGGCCCGCCTCTTCGCTGTCTTCCGACGTCTGTTCTCTGTCTTCTTTCCAATCGAGCGCACGATTCCGCCACGCAGAGAAAAATCTTTTGACAGTGAACGACCGTCCACCTACACTGGTGTACGAACGTTTCCCCCACGCCGCATGTCCCTCACTCCCCATCAGCGCACGGTCCTCAGTTACATCCGCGAGTTCCAGCACAAGCGCGGCTACTCGCCGTCGTTGGCGGACTTGGCCATCGCCTTCGGGGTGCGGAGTAAGAACGCCATCGCCAAAGTGGTGAACGTGCTCACGCGCGACGGGCACCTGGAGAAAGATCCCAAGGGGCGCATCAAGATCCTCGAGCGCGCGGAGGAGGCGGTGCAGGCGGCACTCCGGCCGCTGTCGCTCCCGCTCTTCGGGCCCATCTCGGCCGGCTTCG
>CAZTYD010000028.1:3178-7824 GCA_964618035.1 uncultured Candidatus Peribacteria bacterium | reverse complement strand
CCCGTGGAGGAGCAGGCGGAGGAGACGGTGACACTGGAGGATTACCTCGTGCGCGACAAGGCCGCTACCTTCCTCCTGCGCGTGAAGGGCGACAGCATGATCAATGCCGGCATCCAGGAAGGGGATTTGGTCATCGTCGAGCGCGGTGCCCCGCCCAAAGTGCACGACATCGTCGTCGGCGTGCTCGATGGCGAATTCACGCTCAAGCGCCTGCGCAAGGAGAAAGGCCGCTACTTCCTCCAAGCCGAGAACGACGCGTACCCGGATCTCTACGCCATGGACGAGCTGCAGGTGGCGGGGGTGGTGAGAGGCGTTATACGAAAGTACTGAAGGAGAACGAGAGGGGGAAATGGGCGCACATCGTCGGTCAGTTGATCATTTCTTTTCTGAATCATGATTGCTCATGTGGATGCAGACGCTTTTTTTGCATCGGTCTTGATGCGCAAGGATCCCCGGCTTCGAGGAAAGCCTCTTCTTGCTCTCGGCATGGGCGGACGCTGTGTAATTGCTGCCAGTTACGAGGCGAAAGCGAAAGGTGTACGCACGGGCATGCGGCTTACTGATGCGCTGAAGCTCTGTCCGGAGGCTTTGAAAGTGCACTCCGATTTCCGCGAGACGGGCCTGGCGTCCGATCAGATTGTCTCCATCATCGAGGAGCACTGTCCGTTCATTGAGCAGTTCTCCATCGACGAGTGGTTTCTGGATCTGACGAGCCTCGTGGGCGGCGTGCCGGATGATCTAACAGCGTGGGCTACGCATCTTCGACAAGAGATTTTGAAACGGACGGGTCTCTCTGTATCGGCAGGGATCGGTTCGTCGAAACTGCTGGCGAAGATGGCATCGGAGTACCGAAAGCCAGGGGGTGTCACCGTTGTGCTGAATGATTCTCCCTTCCCCGGGCAGGCAAGCGGGTGGACCGGGGAAGGTGCCCCGCGAAGCGGGGCGGATGGGGCCCTTTCCCGCGAGTTCTTCCTCCGCGACCGTCCCGCCGCCGCCATTCCCGGCATCGGCCCGCGGCGGCTGGTGCATGTGGAGCGATTGGGATGGAAGACGGCGTGGGATATTGCGGTGGCGAATGCAGCCGTCCTCAAACAGTACTTCGGCAAGAACGGCGTGGAGATGCAGCGCGAGTTGCAGGGTGAACGGCTGTCGCCGGTGGCACGTTCGTCGGCGTCGCCGAAGTCGATCTCGCGGGCGCGGAGCTTCCCGCCGCTGCACGACCGTGCGGTGCTGTGGGCGCACGTGCTGCGTCACTTGGAGTACGCGGTACTCAAGATGCGCCGGCAGGATCTCGCGTGCCGCGGATCGTCGCTGTGGCTTCGGGATGATCGATACCTGTACGAGAGCTCGCACGTGTCGCTGCCGCAGCCGTTCGATACCGAGGATCACCTGCGTCCGTATGTCGAGCGGTGCTTCCGGCACCTGTATCAGCGGGGATACGCGTACACCCAAGTGGGCCTGTCGCTCTGGAACCTGTGCTCGCGGGGTGGACAACAGTTCTCGCTGTTCGAGGATCCTTCTCTCTTACTTGAGCGCGAGGCGCTCCAGAAATCTCTCGATGAGGTGCACGAGCGGTACGGACGCGATGCCGTCACTCGCGCGTCGGCGCTGAAGGTGAAGAGCGGGACGAAGAAGGATGTGCCATGGTGGGAGATGTGAGGAGGAGAGCACATGCACCTTTTCATTGCTATGGTATATAGCATGGGAGTCGGGCATGATCCCATGCATCATGACAAAGCTTGCTGCTTGCATCGTCTCGGTCATCAGTGCATTTGTTCTCAGTGCGTGTGCCAATCACGGAAGTCCATTTTCTTCGTCTGCTGTTCAGAACTCATCTGCCCTGAGTGTGCAGAGCTCTCTTGGTGGTGATACGGAACAGTCATCCTCTAGCCCGTATGCTGTTGTGAGCCCTCCCAGTCTCCATTCGCCTGATATTTCTCTGGTGTATCCCAATGGCGGAGAGCATATTTCTCTTAAATCTGCTGTCTCGTTACGATACAAAATCAGCGATACTCTCAGAAAGAAGATGTCGAGTGTCATGCTCACGGAGCTCTATTTGCTGCGGCCTGACGGTGTCATAGAAGGATACATTGGCAACATTGATCATCCATCGAATACATCATTCGTTTGGCATCCTGACCAGGTGATCCACTGGGGTGGACTTGATACTACGGTCCAAATACCTCCGCCTGGTCAGTATAGGATCCTTCTTCTGGTACGCGAAAAGAGGCCCGGCAATGGTATCGAGGATCCTGTAGATATACTGGTCGATGGATTTGACAAGTTTGATGGAGAAGGGATTCTCACTCCTGATACCAGGTATGGGAATGTGGACCATGCGAAGCCATTTGTGACACCGCTGATTGCTAGCGATGTGAGCGATGCTCCATTCATTCTTACAGCGAACTAGGTGTATATCTTATTGAGATTCAGGTAGATCTTCGCGATGAAGGTAAATTTCAGTTGTAGTGCTTTAAGGTGTCGTTATTTGTTGAAGTCCTCAGGAATTATATCTTCTCCGCAACAGGCACCCTCAGATCATTTGAACATGCAACGCATGGAGGGGATGAGACGGATATGCCGTGGTAGGAGATGTAATAGAGGACTCTAGTTCTATATTCATAGAGGTTGCATCAGAAAGGGCTATCGACCTGTTGGCGGAGACTCAGAAATCCTGCGGCGGGGCACGGAAGCCAAGTACACTACAATGGTCAAAATGCTTCTATAAAGAATGTCAGAATGCGGCCCTCTGTATCAATTGCCCTCGAATCATGCGGCTACGCGAGCCTCAGAGAGCTCATCACCGTTTCAAGAACCGGATGCTCTGCATGATAGGATAATCGAATGCATATTCCGTGCTTCCATCGGGCATCACGATTCCTTTGGAGGATGGCCAATCGGCCGCTCCTCCAGTCTTGCTTCCCAGCGGACTGAATAAGACGACACCTGCGGTGCGATTCCATCGGATGCTCTCGGAGCACGCGAAGTCCGGTTCGTCTGGAGGCGGATTCTTGGATTGGAGGAACACTTGTGTAAATCTGTCGCCGTTCTCTTCGTAGTCACTTTCTTCTTTGATGACACAATCAGTGGAGAAGACTCGGTTAATGAACTGTCTCACGTCGGACTTTTCCGTTGCTCTTTGGGCGTAGATCACGTTGAAGACATCACTCGAAAGGGAAGCGCATGTCTGCTGTGGTAGACGTTCAAGAGTGAATTCGACTGTGTATTCTTTTTCGCGGGTGGTAACGGGAATTGGATCTTTGCAATCTCCGACTACTGCCTTTGATGGGTAGCGGAAGGCAATACCCAATTTTTGTGAGGAAAATGTACGATCGAGGGCCTGTTCCATGGTAAGCGGCGTTTCGCTCGCCGAAGGCAGTGCCTCAGAGCCAGCGCTCATTTCCGCTAGGACGCTTCGCGTACTGCTTGAAGTGGAATTCGTAGTCGAATCCTGTTGCACCGACACAGCGCCGCAAGAGGCGAGTGCAAGAGACAGGAGCAGTGACCAATTCTTTATCCGCACAAAAACAAAGAAATAAGCGTATTCCTATGGTACTGACGATAGAGAGGGGTTACAAGGGCGAGCCGTATGCTCAAATCTCCTCCGCATCGATCACCGTCAAATCCTTCTGCTGCGTCAGTTCCAGGAATGCCAGCGTCCACACCGTGCGGCGGAAGACGTGCAGGTAGCCGAAGAAGTAGCTGGCCACGGCGATGAGGACGATGCCGAGGAGCCCGGCGATGACGTAGCTCACGAGCGGCGAGAGTACGTGCACGAGCACGAAGCCCGTGCCGATGACGATGCCGGGAATCAGCAGGATGACGATGGCGTTGATGAAGATGCGAATGGAGATGATGAACAGCAGCAGCATGAGGAAGACGATGTGGCCCAGGTGGCTCAGGAGGAGCTTGAAGCTGCGTCCCATCGACTGAAAGATGTTCCACTGCTTGATGACGATGCCCTGCTCGGTGAAGCTTGCCAGGAACTTGAGCGCGTTCGAGAGGACCCAGAAGGCGACGATCACGCCGACCATGAAGAACCTCACGTCGCCGTCGACGTACCGCAGCGAGAGCGAGACGAGCGTGATGGTGGTCGACCAGCTGGCGAGGACGAAGAATTCATGCGCGGCGAAGATGGGCAGGAAGTTGTAGAGCGCCAGAATGAGGCCGCCTCTCACCGGCTCCTGCCGGTGCGACTTGGCCGCCAAGCCGATGATGGCGCCGGCCGCGATGTGGGGGAAGATCCACTCCACGAGCAGCAGCAGGCCGAAACCGATCAGAATGGACAGGAAGAATCCGAGGGGTACGTGGCTGTACAGCCACTCGAAATCGTCGAAGAACCCCACGTGCTTCTCGGCGAAGTACGCGTAGAGGAAGTACACCTGGTAGCCCAGGAGCTTCACGTCCAGGAACGTCTCGCAGAACGATTCGGCGAATCCCCAGCGGCGCAGCGATGTCTCGCGCACGGTAATGGCCCAGGCCTCGGCGATGATCTCGCGGGGAGTCACGGAGGGGATGATACAGGGAGGTGGAGGGGTGTTCTAAGAAATTGGGAGTGGTGGACGAAGAATGCAAGACTGCAAGACTTCAAGATTGCAAATCCTCCGTTCACCATCATCCTGAGGCGCGAGCCGCAGCGAGCCTCG
>CAZTYD010000028.1:0-3078 GCA_964618035.1 uncultured Candidatus Peribacteria bacterium | reverse complement strand
GATTGCAAATCCTCCGTTCACCATCATCCTGAGGCGCGAGCCGCAGCGAGCCTCGAACCATTGGAGCGTGGCGTGGCTTATTGCAGTCCTGCAGTCTTGGGGCTTTCCTCCAAGAGTCGCGGCAAGGACTGGTATCGGTAATCCTTCCCCAGGAGGATCGTAATTGTGCCGAGTCCCGTTTGGTCGAGCTCGGGGGGCGGAGTGGTCGCGACGGGCATGTGCAGGAGATTGCCGAAGAACGGCGCCAGCGTCTGTCCCGTCCCGGCGCGCGCGACGATCATTGAGGTCTCTTGGTCGGGAATATTGCTGTTGCGGATCTCGTTGAGATCGAGACCGAAGCGGATGAAATCGCCGGCCAGGGCGCGGGCGAGGCCGCTGGGTGCGCCGGCGTTCAGCACGTCGATCGTCGGGTGCTGCAGCAGCACCTCGCGGTTGGTGAGGAAGAATTTGGTGAAGATGCGCAGCGGCTCCCACGTCTGCAATCCGTTGTACGGGAGCGGCAGCAGGACGAACGCGCCGCCGAAGTTCTCCATGGGCGGCGTGTAGAGGAAACCGCCGGCTTCCGATGCGCCGATGCCCTGGCCGTTCACGTTGTTGATCTGCACGTTCAGGATCTTGTGGCGATCGATCTCCATGCCGAGCTTCGCGGCGCCCACCATCTCGCGCAGCGACATGGTGGTTTCGGTGTTCGTACTGACGGTGTTCCACAGCGACATGAGCGTCGATGGGCTCGAGAGGATGCCTTTCTCTTTCGCGCGCTGCGCGAGTGCGGCCACGATCTGCTGCTGGCGGGCGGATCGGCTGAAGTCGCTGGTGGAGTGCCTGCTGCGCGCGTACTTCAGCGCCGTCTCGCCGTCCAGGTGCTGCGGCCCGGCCGCGATGCTGAACGTGACGTACGAGTAATTGGGGCCGGGGTAGGTGGTATCGACGATGGCCTTGGGCACGTCGATGTCAATGCCGCCCAGGGCATCCACCGCGTTCACGAACCCGATGAAGTCGATTTTCACCACGTAGTGGATCTTCACGCCGAACGTCTCGCTCATCTCGCGGGCCAGCTCCTTCATGGCTTCCTGCGACGCCGCATTCTTGTCCATGCCCTGCTTGCGCAGGTAGCTCTTGTAGTCGCGGTACAGGCTGTTCACGCGTCCGGCACCCATCTTGTCCGTGCGGGTGAAGTACAGATCGCGCGGGATCGAGATCATGGCCACGCTCTTCGTCTTCGTCGCGTCGACGCTCGCGATCATCATGGTATCGGTGAGATCCACGCCCTGGTGCGATTCGTCGCCCTGGCCGAGCAGCAAAAAGTTCGTGTAGCCGTGCTCGTCGGTGGGCAGCGAGGAGCCGACGGTGTTGATGACGCTCTTGAGCGTGACGATCTTGTAGTGGACCAGCGCCTTCGCCGCCCCGGCCAGCAGCAGGAGCGCCAGCAGAATGGCGACGAGGACGATGACGATGCGCTTGAGGATGGACATGCGGTGCTCCTTTGCCTGTTCTTCGGCCCGTTCCTTGCGATGGCGCCGGAACCACGCGGCCAGCGGATAGCCGAACTGCAGGGCGAACAGGGCGTACTTCTGCCACGGGAATTTCTTGCGAGGAGCACGGTACTCACTCACACGTCGGGTCGTGAAGGACATCGGGGACGAGTGTAGGGGAGGGGGGACGGTCCCGGAAGGGTCCGGGAGAAATTCGTATTGATTTTTGGGCAGATGGACGCGGTGATTGGCGAATCTTGCATAGTGAGTCCTGAGTCGTGAATCGCCGGATACCAAGCCGGATCCGCGTCAGAGACCCCCGATCGAATGCAGTGCAGCAAGCGATACGATGAGCAGTGGCTGATGGAGGAGGTAGATCGAGAGTGAATGGCGTCCCGGCCATGTCAGGCGATGCAGGAAATTACTTCTGATGCCTGACTGCCAGCGCCATTGCACGTACACGGCATGGCCGAGCGCGTAGCCGATCAGCACCGTGCCGAACCAGGGAAAGAGCGGAAAATAATCCAGAGAATCAAACGCCGTCGGGAAGACGGGGAGCAGCACGCGCGGCAATCCCCAGTCGTGCGCGAGCCATCCAGTCAGAAAGACAAGACTGACGATGAAGTTCCAGCCGCCCAGCCTCGCGAACAGCGGCAAGAGGATGACGCTCGTGCCGATGAGGTGCAGTACGCCGAACCGAATGAAGGTGTGTGGGTCCAGTGCGTATGTCACGAGGCTGATGACCATGCCCCAGCCAATGATGCTCGCTCCGCGGATGAAGTACTTTCGGTACGTCTGCGTCCATGCTTGGTTCTTGCGTTGCGTGCGGTTCCACGAGACGGCGAAACTCGCGCCGACGAGTCCTAAGAAGAGGTGCGCGGCGCTCCGCTGTACCCACCACCAAGCGCCGTCGTAGAGATCGATGGACCATCCGTAGAATTCCGTCAGATCGAATGCCAGGTGGAAGAGCACCATCAGCAGGATGGCGAGCGTGCGGAGGAGATCCAGTTCCACATGGCGTGTATTCATGGAATAAGTGTGCGTGTTTCCTGCGCGATAGTGAATCGTGAATCATGCGTCTTGAAGATTTGCGTGCTCAAGACTCAAGATTCAGGACTCAAGACTCAAAAAATCCCCCTCGCGGGGGATTTTTTCGATAGTCGTTGTGAGAGCTATCCTTATGCTGCGGCGCGCTCGGCGGCGAAGCATTCCTTGCAGAGGACCGGCTTGCCACCCTCCTCGACGGAGCGGGGCTTGAACGGAACCTGGCACTGATTGCCGCACTTGGCGCAGACGGCGTCGAACATCTGACGCTCGCCGAAACGCTCGGACTTGCGGGCATTGCGGCAGTCCTTGCAGCGCTGGGGGGCGCTGAGGTTCTTGCTCGCGTAGAATTCCTGTTCACCCTCGGTGAACGTGAAGTTTTGACCGCAATCGCGGCACTGTAGCTGCTGATCAGCCATAGAACAGAAAGAAGGAATAAAATGTAGCCGATTTCCTTCTTCCACGTTTCTCGGGAACCGATATGACCTGTCTGAAGGACTAGCTTAGGGCTAGTGTACAGGAGGGGGGGATTCTGTCAATGAATTCTGAGAGTATTCGCCTC
>CAZTYD010000027.1:0-8531 GCA_964618035.1 uncultured Candidatus Peribacteria bacterium | reverse complement strand
GCGGACGATTTCCTCCAGCTTCGCTTCCTGCTGCAGGATATCCATGGCGCGCTCGCGATTGTCCATGAAGTCGGCGGCGACTTCGCGGTTCAGGTACTCGCTCAGGTTGTCGGTGTAGAGCGTGTAGCTCTGCAGCCAGTTGATGGACGGGAAGTGGCGCTTGTACGCCAGTTTGGCGTCGAGCGCCCAGAAGACTTTGGTCACGCGGAGCGTGTTCTGGGTCACCGGTTCCGAGAAGTCTCCGCCCGGAGGCGACACCGCGCCGATCACCGATAGAGAACCCTGTCGGTCCGCGGACCCGAGGCACGAGACGATGCCCGCGCGCTCGTAGAAGTTCGCCGTGCGCGAGCCGAGGTAGGCGGGGTACCCCTCTTCGCCCGGCATTTCTTCCAGACGGCCCGAGATCTCGCGCATGGCCTCGGCCCACCGCGAGGTGGAATCGGCCATGAGCGCGACGTCGTAGCCCATGTCGCGGTAGTACTCGGCGATGGTGATCCCCGTGTACACCGACGCCTCGCGCGCCGCCACCGGCATGTTCGAGGTGTTGGCGATGAGCACGGTGCGTTTCATGAGCGGCTCGCCGCTGTTCGGGTCGATGAGGTGCGGGAACTCCGTCAGCACTTCCGTCATCTCGTTGCCGCGTTCGCCGCAGCCGACATAGACGATCACCTGCGCGTCGCAGTACTTGGCCAGCGACTGCTGGGTCACGGTCTTGCCGGCGCCGAAGGGGCCCGGGATGGCGCCGGCGCCGCCCTTCGCGATGGGGAAGAGCGTGTCGAGCACGCGCATGCCCGTGAGGAGCGGGATGGTCGGCAGCTTCTTGCCTTTGCTGGGCCGCGGCATGCGAATGGGCCACCGCTGCAGCATCCGGATCTCGGCGGTCTCGCCGTTCCCCAGATCGATCACGGCGACGACGTCCTCGATGGTGTGGCTGCCGCTCTTGATCTCCTTCACGGTGCCCTGCATGGTCGGCGGCACCATGATCTTGTGCTCGATCAGCACCGTCTCCTGCACCGTGCCCAGCACGTCGCCGCCGACGACGGCATCGCCCTTCTTCGCCACGGCCTTGAAATCCCACTTCTTGCTCCGGTCGAGCGCCGGCACGTCGATGCCGCGCGTGATGTACGGGCTCGCCGCCTCCGTTTCGATCGCCTGCAGCGGTCGCTGGATGCCGTCAAAAATGGACGTGAGCAGGCCTGGCGCCAGCTCGACGGTGAGCGTGAGGCCGGTGGGCTCCACGGGCTCGCCGGGGCCGATGCCGCTCGTCTCTTCGTAGACTTGGATGGACGCCTCGTCGCCGTGCAGTTCGATCACTTCGCCGATGAGCTTCTCCTTCGAGACGCGGACGACTTCGTACATCTTCGCGGAGGCCATGCCCTTCGCGACGACCAGCGGGCCGGCGACTTTGGTGATGATGGACTTGTGGGACATAAAAGAGAGGATGGAATGGGGCAGGGTTACTTGAGAATGTCGGATCCCACGGCGCGTTCCACGATGCGCTTGAGGCGCTGCAGGCTGTAGCCGGTGGAACCGCGGTGGCTGGGGAGGGGGATGATGGCGGGC
Organism: uncultured Candidatus Peribacteria bacterium; assembly: GCA_964618035.1. Classification (GTDB taxonomy): domain Bacteria; phylum Patescibacteriota; class Gracilibacteria; order Peribacterales; family Peribacteraceae; genus JAQBQQ01. Next base: position 6,968 of record CAZTYD010000027.1, on the reverse strand, counting down.
AGGGCGCCGCGCGACAGGCGCTTCTCGTCTTCGGGCGAAATGCCGCTCGCGAGGTCTTCGGCGATGAACACGATGGCGTACGCGTTGCGCTCGCGGCCGAACTCGTCGGTCTGCATCGTCTTCTTGAGCGTAAACAGCGCCTCCACGGCCTCTCTGCTGTCGTGGGCCGGGACGATGTGCACGCCCAGGAGGGCGAAGCCGGCGACGGCTTCCTGCGGGCCGACGATGGCGATCTGGTAGTTCATGATGCGAACGGAGAAGCCCCGAGGAACGGCGGGAGCATGTGGAGGATCTCGTCGGGCTTGAGCCCGGTCGATTTGCCGATGAGGATGGTGCGAAGCACGCGCAATTGCGAGAGGGCGATGATGGCGAAGGCGAACACCGGCTCGATCGTGAGCGGCACGGCGCGCATTTCTCCGATGGAGTGCGCGATGGCTTTCGCGAGGCCGCGCTCGAGCGTGATGGACGTGTCGTCGGCGCGCTCGATGTCGTCGGCCAGGCTGGAGGGCAGCGAGCTCGCGCGGATCAGATTCGCCAGCTCGTGACGGTCGGTCGTCAGACGCTTGGGGTCGATCTCCCCGCCGTGCAGGAGGTGCTCCTCCGGGCTGTCGTCGCTCGCGAGACGGCGGGCCGTGCGGATGTTCTGCAGATCGATGAAGTGGGCCACGTACTGCTGGATGTGCCGGCTGCCGCTGCGCCGCGCCAGCGCGGTCTGGCGGTCGGCGACGTACTGCGCGACCGCCGTGTCGATCTGCACCGGCGTCACGCCTTCCCTGTCCTTCACCGCCTGTACGAACGACACCAGGTGCGGGGGCAGAGCCTCGTTGATTCCTTTCAGCACCAGGCGTTCCAGCGCGCTCGTGTCGTGGGCCGAGCTGCTGCTCCGGGGCTGGCGGCTGCCCTCCGCCGTCAGGCGGTGGTACTTCTTGAGAAGGTACGCCAGGAGCGCCCCGTCTTCGCGCAGCCAGAGGATGTCGAAGATCTCGCGGTCCTGCTCCGGCACCATCGATTCCATTTCCCTGCGGATCCACTGCTCCATGGCCGGGATGAGATCATTCGGATCCGACACCGTCGCCATGACGGGGGCGGTGAATTTGATCTCGGACAGTATCTGCATCAGCTCCTGCCCGCCGTGCGCGGCGACCAGACGGTCGATGTCGAATTGGTCCGGCAGGTTCTGCTGCAGGACGCCGATGCGCCCGAAGGCGTACGCGTAGTCCGTGCCGGCGGAGAACAGGTGCGGAGTCATGCCGCGCGCGAGAAGAGGGAGCGGACCGTGTCGAGCTCGGTCTGGGAGCGGAGGAGCTCCCCGACGATGAAATCGTAGGTGCAGTCGTGCACTTCCGACGCGGATTCAAAGACGAACCCTCCCCGCGCCTCCACGGGCGCTCCAATCTCGACGCGGCCGTGCTTGGCGATCTTCTCCAGCAATCCCGCGTGCGCCGCGGCGGGGTGCACGACGCCTTGTCCGGTGATGCGGTCGAGGCAGGCCTGGAGGAGCGACTGCTGCTTCTCCTCGGGCAGCGCCAGGAGCGCGCTGATGACGTCGTCGTAGATCTTGTCCAGCATCTGCTGCTTCTTGCGCAGCAGCGCGTGGCGGCGCAGCATGGCGGCTTGCGATTTGGCCCGTTGCAGCATCTGCATTTTCGCCTGTTCCGTCTGATGCGCGATGCCCTGTGCCGTTTTGGCGATGCCGCGATCCGTCGTCGCCCGCAGTTCGGCCATCCGCTTCTTGTGGGCGTCTTTGGCTGCCTGGATGCGCTGTTCGGCGTCGGCGACGATGCCGTCGAGGAGGTCTTGGAGAGCCATGGGATGGAATGGGGATGGAGGAAGGATTACTTCAGGATGCTCGACTGCAGGCTGATGAGCATGAAGAACGAGATCAGGAAGCCGAGGAGCGCGTACGTCTCGACGAGGGCGGCCATGGTGATGACGCGGCCGGCCAGGCGGGAGTCGCGTGCGAGCATGTGCATGCCGGCGGCGCAGACTTTGCCCTGGTACGGGGCGGACACCAGACAGGCGATGGTCACGGGCAGGAAGGCGGCGAACAGCGCCACGCCGTCGGCGACCGTGAGAACGGCCTTCCCCGTGAGCACCGGCGTGCCGAAGCTGAAGAGGAAGAGGAGCGAGACGACGAAGCCGTACAGCCCTTGCGAGCCCGGGAGCACCATGAGGGTGATCACGCGGCCGGCGAGCTCAGGCTTCTCGCTGAGGAGGCCCGCGCCGGCCTGGCCCACCGTGCTGACGCCGACGGAGGATCCGTAGCAGGGGAAGGCGACGCCGACGGCGGCGCCGAGGAGCGCCAGGCCGAGTGCCCAGTGCGAAACGGTGGCCGAGGGGGCGGCCGCGACAGCGGCATCCTGCGCGAAGGCAGTGAGGGGGGGCAGGGCAACGGCGGCGCCTGCCAGGGAAAGGAGCTTCTTCATACGGGAAGAGGGGAGAGAGTGGGAAGAGAGGAAGAAAGACGAGGTATCACGACTGGGAGCCGAGACCGCGCGTGAACGGCCGGAAGGGCCGGCCGCCGCCCTCGAAGAATTGGCTGAAGAATTCGACGAACTGGAGGCGTCCGGAGTGAATGAACGCGCCCATGGTGTTGAGTGCGATGTTCACGATGTGCCCGGCGACGATGATAACAAACCCGACGGGAATGCCAATGTAGATTGGCAGGAGGCCGGAGACCTGCTGCGCCACCAGGTTGACCGCCAGCGCCAGTGCGCCGGTGACGAGGCCCAGCGCCAGCAGGCGGAGGTACGACAGCGTGTTGCTCAGCATGCCCAGCACGAAGTTCATCAGGCCGAGCAGCCCGAACAGCGGGCGCACGTACCACGCTTTGCCCTGTCCCTTGCCCCACACCAGGAGGACGGTCGCCGCGATCAGCGCGTAGAAAGCCGTCTGCTTCATGTCTGCGGGGGCGAACACGTAGAGGATGCCCGTTCCGATGAGGATGAGAGACGTGGCGTCCTGCCAGAAGGCGCCCGCTACGTCCTTGTTGCGGAGCTTCGAGTAGCCGGCGAGGAACATGCCGAACGACAGGTGCGCCAAGCCGAGGACGATGGACAGGTTCTGGAAGAAGGTGATGCCCTTCGTGTCGCCCAGGTTCCAGATCTGCCCTTTGAACATGTCGGCGACGCCGTCGCCGTTGGTGTCGAGCACCGCCCACGGCGCGAACGACTGCGCCTGCTGCGGCGAGAGGCCGAACCAGCCGCCGAACGGGATGGAGACGAGGAAGGTGAAGATGCCGCTGATGAACAGCAGCCACCACAGCGGCGCTTCGCTGATGGTCTTCTTCGAGCGGAAGAGGTACGCGCCCATGATGATGGCGAGCGTGATCCCGTACCCGGCGTCGGTCAGACACAGTCCGAAGAAGAGGATGAAGAACGGCGCGAGCAGCGGCGTGGGATCCATCTCGGCCGCCAAGGGCAATCCGTACAGCGTGGTCACGCTCTCGAACGGCTTGATCCACTTGGGGTTATCGATCAGGACGGGCGGCTCCTCATCGTCCTCGGGCTTCACCTTCAGCATGGCCGACGCGGTGATCTGCTTGTGGAGCTTCTTCTCGAGGGTCGCGAACAGCTTGGCGTGGACCCAGCCGAACAGCGTGACGGTGTGCTTCGTCTGGACCAGCGCTTCGCGGGCGGCCTGCTTCTCGTCCAGCCAGCGGATGAACTGCTGCACGCGCAGGAGGTTCGGCAGCTCGTGCGATAACTGGACCAGCCGCTTGTGCAAGTCGCCGGTTTTGCGGTCGATATCTTTCTGCATCAACTCGACGGCCTGCGCGTCGAGCTCGTTCTTCTTCTTTCCGTGGACGTACGTCAGACCGTAGTGCGAGAGATCTTCCTTCAGGCGCTTCGTCTTATTGAAGTACGCCGGCTCCTCCGCGGCGTTCACGTCCTCCATGGCGAGCGGCGCGGCGGGGGCTTTTTCCTCCTCTTTCGTCAGGCTCTCGCGAATGCGCGTCAGTTCGCCGATGTCGTGTTCGATCTTGTGCAGTTCGTCGATAATGCCGCGCGCATCCGTGTGCTCCACGGCTCGCATCACTTCCTCCTCCGTCGATTTCTTCTGGGCGGCGGCGAGCGTGTCCTTGGAGGCGACCTCCGTCAGTTTCTGAATGGCGTACTCCAGTTCGGCGGAGCGGAAATGCACCTCGCTGTGGTCCACCGGCGTCGGATCGCGCATGTTGGTGATCTCGAGCACGCCCTCCTTCTGGAGAAACTGCAGCAGATCCTCCTGCTTGGATTTGTGCGCGACGACGGCCACTTTCTGCATGGGGACAATTGCCATGATGAGAGAAGAGAAGGAGAAAAATTAGAAATCGAACGAGAGAACCTTCTGCACGAGCGATTCGACGATCTTGCCCGCATGTTTCTTGTTGGCCGTTTCCACGTGGCCCTCCTCCGCCTCGGCGTCTCTCTCCACCTGTGCCAGGACCTTGGTCAGCTCCACGTCCTCGAACTGCTTCAGGTCGTCGCGCGCGGCGTCGCGGGCCTGCTCCTCCTCCGCTTTCGCCTTCTCTTCGAGCGACTTGCGCGTCGTGCGGTCCTCCTCCTCCAAGGCGGCGAGGGTGTGCGTCACCCGCGCCTCCTCCTTCGTCTCAAGGTCGAGGATCTCCTGGAATGGATTGGCGCTGATGTCTTCTTTTCGGCTTCCCTTAGCGGAAGTTGTGGCTGTCATACGAAGAGGGGAAATTTGGTGGATTGTACGGAATTACCGGCGATGGGTCAAGGCCCTAAGAGCGCACTCTGCTGAGAATTTTGCGCGCCAGCGCCGAAAGAACGAATGTGCGCTGTGTAGCAAAGGCGCGGAGGCAGGTCAAGGGTCTAAGACCGCACTCTGGCGAGCCGCCTCTGCCGCAGCCTCCCCGCCGAGATGGCGCGCGAGAAAGCGCGGCCATCGGCTAGAACTCCTCGCGGCTCCCGCCTACAATGCCACCCATGCGACGTGTGCTTGCCGTGGCGTTTCTCCTGCTCGCCGGTTCGGCACCTCTGTATAAAGAGGTCGATTTCGCGGTTCCCGTCGATGCGCTCAGCCTGGGCATGACGGATTCGGCGCAACGAGTGGAGGTGAGCAGCTGGGAGGAGAACCGATGGACCGCATGGCACAGCCTGAGGGCCGGCGACGAGGAAGACGCGCCCGCGAACGAGACGCCGCTGCTCATCTTCTCGCATCCCGCCAGCCGCATCCGCATTCGCGGGGACGCCGCCGCGTACGCGCTGCATCCCATTCGCGTCTCGCGCGATCCCGTGCGGTACCGCGTCGCCTCCGCCGCGTCCGTCGGCGCGCCGCATATTCTCTCGCGTAGCGAATGGGGAGCCGACGAGAGCCTTGGCATCGGCGACAAGCCGATGACGGCCGCGGAGCTCGACGCCGTCACGCGCAGCGACCAGGCGCCCACGCGCGCGTACAACTGCGAGCAGGCGAAGAGGAACTACCCGGAGGAGTTCGCGGTGACGAAGACGGTATCGACCTCGCCCGACGGGAAGTTCTACAAGTGGCCGCTGCAGTACTCGCCCGCGGTCCGCGCGCTCGTCATCCACCACACGGCCGCGCAGGTGAGCGGCGACACGCGCAGCGCGGCGGAGCGGGTGCGCGCCGTCTACCAGTACCATGCGCAGAGCCTGGGGGGGGGCGACCTCGGGTACAACTACGTCATCGACGAGAACGGCCAGGTGTACGAGGGGCGGCAGGGCGGCGACTACGTGGTGGGCGGGCACGCGTACTGCGCGAGCGTCGGCACCGTCGGCATCGCGCTGCTGGGCAACTTCGAGCTCGAGAAGCCGACGGCCGACCAGATGACGAGCCTGCAGTCGCTGCTCATTGAACTGGGGAGGAAGTACGGCATCGATTTCTCGAAGACCGTTCAGTTCCACGGCCAGAGCATCCCGCCGATCGTCGGCCACGGCGAGATCCTGTCGACGCGGTGCCCGGGGTACTACGTGCGCGGGGTGCTCGACGCCATCCGCGACAACGTGCGCGACGGGAAGGTGGCGGCCGATCTGCCCTACCCGCCTCCGCCGCCGAACGGTGTGGCGGGCGGTCCCGACGAGGTGCGCCTGCCGCGCTCGGTCGCCATCGGCACGAGCGGGGTGTTCCTCTACGCGTCGGATCGCATCGTGGGGAAGCCCGGCGAGATCGTCGACATCGAGTTCCGTTTCCGCGCGCTCGGCGCCGCGCTGCCGCAGCGCGCGAAGATCGGCCCCGTCTCGCGGTCCGACGCCCGCATCGACGTCTGGTCGGCGACGGACCTGGCGGCGCTGCGGCTCGCCGATGCGCTGCTCCTGCCGGCCGCGCTGCAGCCCGATCACGACGTGCCCCTGCACCTGCGCGCCCAGCTGCCGCCGGAGCCCGGCACGTACGCGCTGACGGTCGGCGCGATACGCTTCACGCTCGCGGTGGAAGGAGGCGCGGTGCGCATCTCGCAGACCGAGAAGAGGCGCGTGCAGCGCGCGTTGGGAAAACCGCTCGCGCCCCCGCCGGCCGCGCCGCCGGCCGAGGACGCGGCCGCGCCGTTCCGCGGCCCCGGCATCCGCATCCGCCTGGCTCGCAACGAGAAGGCGTTCGAGAAGGGCGCGGTGATGCTCGGCATTCCCAATGCCACCACCGTCAACAGCGTGACCATGACCGCGGGCGAGCTGCAGCTCTCGAAGGCCGAGGGCGATTGCCGCGCCACGCGCGGCGACGAGGAGATCGCGCGCGGCATCGTGCGCGTCAACCCGGGCGCGTTCACGACGAAAGTGATGCCGTTCCCCAAAGGGGAAAATCAGTTCCGCGGCGTGCTGGAGTGCCGCGTGATCGACGATCAGTTGGTGCTGATCGACGAGCTGCCCCTCGACGACTACCTGCTGGGGCTCGGCGAGGAGCCCGATACGCAGGCGTACGAGAAGCAGCGGGCCTTCGCCGTCGCCGCGCGCACGTACGCCGCGTGGTACCTCGACCCGAGCCGGCCGAAGTTTCCCGGCAAGCCGTACCAC
>CAZTYD010000026.1:0-8555 GCA_964618035.1 uncultured Candidatus Peribacteria bacterium | reverse complement strand
GAAAGCAACGTATGCGTAAAGCCGCCGTAGTCGGCGCGGCCGCGCTGCAGCTGAAGACCCATCACGTCCAGTTCCACGAAGCCTCCCGCTTCGATGCCCGCGCGAAACATCTCCTGCAGGAGGGGCAGCGGCGAGAAGTCGGATGTGCAGATCAGCAGTTTCTCGCGTGGCTGCAGCTTCAGCGCATGATGCAGCAGAACGTCGGCGAGGCGGGCGGGGCGAGAGTCCATGGAATGAGGGTGATGAGTGGATGATGACGTGCAATGCGGCACGCCGTAACGATGATCATCCGACGTTACGGCGTGGCGGTGTTGTGAGCGCCAGCACGGCCGAGAGTCGCTCAACGACCATGTCCGCTTCCCTCGCCGCCCCTGCCGGCGTGTACGCGCTCGGCACCAGGCAGCCCGTCATGCCGCAGGCGCGCGCGGCGACCATATCGAACGCCTGGTCGCCGACGTACAGGCATTCTTTGGTGTCCACTCCCAATAGATCGGCCGCCAGCACCAGGCCGTGCGGGTGCGGTTTCATGAACTTCCCCACCTCGTCGGCGGTGACGTACGTCTGTACGTAGCGCTTGATGCCGAGGCGCTCGTCGATGGCATTCACGTAGCTCATGTGCGATCCGGTGACGATGGCCACCGGATGCGATGCCGTCACGCGTGCCAGCAGCTCTTCCGCGCCATCGATCCACGTCGTATCGGTCTTCAGTCGTTCGATGTACATGCGGTCGCGCAGTCCGCGGATCTGCGGAACATCCTCCTCCGTCAGGCCGTGCTCCGCCAGTACGCCTTCCAGGTGGACGGGCCGTTTGTACCACTCGTCAAACTGCTCCTTCGTCACCGTAATGCCGATCTCCCTGAAGGAATCTCGCACCGCGTGGAAGTAGACGTCGATAGTCGAGACGAGCGTGCCGTCTAGGTCGAAGAGGATGGCGGCGAAAGGCATGAGGGCTGAGGAGAGGGATGATGCTGATGGGAAGAATGCAAGATTGCAAGACTGCAAGATTGCAAAAGTACCGGAAGGCAGCATTCGTCCTCACTCCGTGTCCGTAAACCGCAGCGACGACATCACCGCGTCGATGTCTTTCTCCGACGTGAAGCGGTAAAAGATGATGTCGTAGCGCACCCCGCGGTGTTCCGTGGTGAAGACGGTCGGCTGGGCGGGGTCTTCGCCGTCGAGCCACTGCGTGAACGTGAGCGCGCCGAACGTCCGTTCGCGCTTCGTGGCGTACGCGGCGCTCCAATCCGTTGCACCGATACGGTTGGCGGCGATTTCCACCGCCTCGTCGCCGCGCGCGATGCGCCACCGCGGCTCCGCCGCCTCGGTTTTGTCGCTGGCAGTCGCGAAGCCGCCGGGCACCACGAGGGCCACGGGCATCTGCGTGCTCTCGAGCGCGTGCGCGCGCAGCCCCGGCGCGAGCGGCGCAATGGGCTCCGCGAGCGCCAGCGAGTTCATGATCTTCTCGATCTCGCCGTCCTCCATGCAGTTGAATTGCAAGGCGAAGTAGTGATCACCTTTCTTGGTGACGTAGCCCGTGGGGTGGCACTCGCCCTCCAGCGCGTACTGCGTGAACGGCTGATCGTTCAGGTGGATATCCTGATGCGCCGCGTACCGCAGCACGGCGGCGGGGAAACGTGGATCGGTCGAGTGGAGGATCAGGATTGACGAAGACGACGGTCCTTGCATGCGCATCTCTTCGATGCTGATCGCCGCCGCATCGCTCTCGATGGTCCTCTCCGTCACGTCGCCAGCGGCATACTCAGCAGGAATACTGAGACTGACGCCCAATTCGCTGCTACTGATCTGCCGCGTCGAGGCGCAGCTGACGAGAGTGATGGCAAGTGCGGAGGCGAAGAGGATGAGGCGTGAGGGCACGGTCGATAGTGTATAACCGGGGGAGAGAATTAAGAATCAGGAATTAAGAATTAGGATGCATTGCATATCCTAATTCTTAATTCTTACTCCGTAATTCTTCTCCTAGATTCTTATACCTCAACAATAATCGGTACCACCATCCGTCTCCGCCCGTAAAAAAAGACACTCGTAGCTTTTGAGGGCCATGAGTGCCTTGGGCGCGGCTACGCCGGACGAGAGGAGGCAGTTATCGTCTACTCAGACTTACACTTCTACAATAATCGGTACCACCATCGGCTCCCTATCCAGCTGCCGATCGAAGTACCGGTACAGCGCGCCGATGACCGTCGACTTGATGGCCTTGCGGTCGGTCTCGCCGCGGTTGATGGACTCCTCGTACGCCTTGCGGGCGGCGGCCGTCACGTCGCGCGTGATGGTCTGGAACTCGGAGCCGTAGATGAGCCCGCGGCTGATGATGTCGGGGTCGCCGACGAGCCGCTTGCTCTCGCTGTACGCGCGGAACAGCACGATGATCACGCCGCTGGAGCTCATGATCTTGCGGTCGTTCAAAATGCGCTGGCCCTCGCCGGCCGCGCCGCGGCCGTCGATGATCACGTCGTTGGCGGTGTGCTTCTGCTTACTCTTGCGCGCCGATCCGTCCGGCTCGAACTCGATGATCTCGCCGTTGAGCAGTTGGTGGATCTGGTTGTCCTGGTAGCCGATCGAGCGCGCGAGGTCGCCGTGCGCGGCTTTCATGTGCGGCTCGCCGTGTTCGGGGATCACGTGCCGCGCACGCACCAGGCGGTGCATCAGCAGAATGTCGTTCTGGTAGCCGTGGCCCGTGGTGTGGAGCGCCAGCTCGGCGTTCGTCTTCACGTGCGCGCCCTTGAGGTGCAGGTTGTTCACGACCTTCGCCACGGCGCGCTCGTTGCCCACGATGGGATTGCTGCTGAGGATGACGGTGTCGCCCTTCTTCACCACCACGTTGCGGTGGCTGCCGAGGCCCATGCGGGCCAAACCGGCGGCTTCTTCGCCCTGCGAGCCCGTGGTGAGGATGAGCACCTCGCGGTCCGGCAGTTTCTCCATGCCGGGTCCCGCCTTGCGGATGAGGCCCCGCGGAGCCTTGATGTAACCGAGGTTCTGGGCGATCTCGATGTTCGCTTCCATGCTGCGGCCCGACACGAACACCTTGCGGTCGAATTCGCGCGCGTGCTCGACGACCTGCTCGATGCGGTTGAGCAGCGAGGAGAACGTGGAGATGATCACGCGGCCCTTCGCGTCGCGGATGAGCCCGCGCAGCGTCTGCGAGATCTCGCGTTCGCTCTTGGAGTTGCCGGGTTTCGTCGCGTTGGTCGAATCGGCGATGATGGCGAGCACGCCGGCGTCGCCCAGTTCCGCCAGGCGGTGGAAGTCGGCCGGGTCCTCGTTCATCGGCGTGAGATCGAACTTGAAGTCGCCGGTGTGGATGATGGTGCCGGCCGGCGTGTGCAGCGCGATGGCGGCGGAATCCGGAATCGAGTGCGTGACGCGCAGAAACTCCACGTCGATCTTGCCGATGCGGACCTTCTGGCGGAAATCCACCGTGTTCAACCGCACTTTCGACGCCACGTGGTCTTCCTCCAGCCGCTTGCGCACCATCGCCATGGTGAGGCGGGTGCCGAAGCAGGGCGGGTAGTGCAGGGCCGGCAGCAAATGCTGCGCGGCGCCGATGTGGTCGAGGTGCCCGTGCGTGAAGAGCACGGCCTTGATCTTGCTCTCGCGGCCCTTGAGGGCCGAGATGTCGGGGATCAGGTAGTCGATGCCCATCATGTCCTCGTCCGGGAACTGCAGCCCGAGATCGATGATGTAGATGTCATCGTCTACTTCCACCACGAAGCAGTTGCGCCCGACCTGCTCGAACCCGCCGAGCGGGTAGGCGCGCACGCGCTCCTTGTGGCCGGTGGGCGTGAAGCCCGACTGCTGCACGACGTTCGTGCGCGGTTCGAACTTTGCGGTATTGCCTGCTGGCGCAGGACCGCGCTGGGGGGCGGCTGAGCCGCTCTGGTCTGGACGCGTCGCGCCCGAGGGGCGGCGGCCGCGGCGGAATCGGCGAAAGAATTTCTGATTCCCCTTGGCGTGTGGCTGTCCGCCCGCAGGCGACGGCGACACATTTCCTTCTGACATTGGAATTGTTTGAAAAAAGTAAACTGGTCCTCAGTGTACTCTTCGGGAGGGGTATTGGCAAGGGTCCTTATTGTTTTTGACCTTATTTTTTGGCTTACATTAAACAAATTATTGGGAAGATTTTTTGTAATAGAAGGTGCGATCGGATGGAGAAGGCAGGAATCAGAAGGCAGAAGTCAGGTGCAGAGCAAGTCGCTGCCTTCTGCTTTCTGACTTCTGTCTTCTGCCTTCTGTTCTCTGGCCTCTGCCATTGCCTGTTTCACTTTTTCGCAGTCTCGTGGCCCCATCAGCCTTGCTCGCCGCGGATACGCACGGTAGCCTCTTCATCCGATGGATCTCGCGCTCCAGACAGGGACGACGACATCGGGAAGCGGCACGGTGCTCGTTTCACGCACGTTCGAGTCTCACGGCGAGCAAGTGTGCCTGCTGCTGCAGGTGCGGTCGTCCGCGCGCGATGCGCAGGCGCTCGAGGACGAGTGCCTCGGCATCGTCGAGCACGCGCTGCTGGGTGCCGAGGGCGAGGCGTGGACGCGGCTCGATGGGACGCTGAAGGAGATGAACGGCCTCTTCAAGGGGCTCATGATGGGCGACAGCATCGCCGACGTGCACGCGGTGATCGCGTTGGTCGAGCGGAGCGGCATGCTGCACGTGTCGCACGCCGGCCGCGGGGAAGCATGGCTGTTGCGGCATGGCGCGGCGAGCCAGATCACGGAGTTCAGCCGCGGCAAGCCGGTGCCGAATTTCATCCACATTTCCAGCGGCCAGCTCGAGCGCGGCGACGTGGCGGTCTTCTCCACGCAGCGCCTCATGCGCGCCCTCACGCCGGCGCAGCTCTCGCGTTTGGCCGGCATGGGGGACGGCATCATCGACGACCTGCGCATGCGTCTGCAGTCCGAGAAGGAAGTAGCGGCGCTCGGCAGCCTGCAGGTCGACGGCGGCATCGCGGGCGTGGAGGACGACGAGGCGCCTGCGGCGCCAGTGCGGCGCCGACGTCCGGCTGCCGGGGCGCGGCGGGGACGGGGGGGCGGACGGATGGCGGCGGTGGGCGATGTGTTGGAGTCGCTGCGCGCGCGGCTGGCGCCGGTGGCATCGCGCGTCGCATCGAAGGTTACGGCGACGGGCGGCGACGGCGCGCGCGGCATGACGAGTTCGATGGTCGGCGGCATTGTGCGCACGCGGGATTTCTTCTCGACATTCCTCGCCGATCTGCGTGATCCGGAGCGGAAGCGACGGGCGCACCTGCTCCTGCTGGCCGCGACGCTCGTGGTGTTCCTCCTCATCTGGATGATCATCCGGCTCTCCATCGAGAGCCAGCGGAATAAGACCCGACAGGAGCTAGCCGACATCATCGACCAGGTGACTGCCGAACTCCAAACCGCCGAGACGCGTCGCCTCGCCGGCGATCCCGATGCGGCGAACGCCATTCTCGAGCGCGCCGAAGAGAAGGTGAAGCAGGTCATCGACAATCAGAGCCAGTTCTACCGCAGCCAGGCCGTCGATCTGCTGGGAAAGGTCCGCGAGAAGCGCGAGCAGATCAGCAACATCACGCGGCTGAACCCGCCTCGGATCCTCACGAATCTCTCGACGAAGAATGCCGAGATCGCGTCGCAGGGTCTCATCGGTATCTCCGACGGCGAAATGGTGGTGTACGACAAGCACGCGAGCTACCGCATCATCTCTTCCAGCATTAACGATCCGCGCGGTGTCACCGATCAGGATCAGATCGTGGGCGGTTCGTACTTCGAGCGGTACCTGAGCCCCGTGTTCCTCACCACTGGCAACAGCGTCATCGAGCTGGGCGAAAGCCAGACGACCGACATGAAGACCGAGGATGCGCAGGGATGGCACGCGGGTGTGGCGATCGAAACCTACGGCCGATACCTCTACGTGCTGTCGCCGGCCGCGAAGCAGATCTACAAGTACGAGCGGCTCAACGGCCGTTATGGCGCTCCAGCCAACTACAACGTGAACGGCGATCTGGCGGGAGGCATCGATCTCGCCATCGACGGCAGCGTGTACGTGCTCAAGCAGGGCGGTACCGTGATCAAGCTTCTGCGCGGAGAAGCCCAGAACTTCGTCATCCGCCAAGCGCCCAAGGGGCTCCTGCAGAACGCGACGAAGATCTACCAGGTCTCGAGCGGCAACTTCTACTTCCTCGATCCCACGGGGCGCCGCGTGATCGTCGCGAGCGACGGCGGGGCGACCGGCGAGTCGCAGTACGTGCGGCAGTTCGTGCTGGAGGGCGAGATGATCGGCCGGCTGCAGGATCTGTTCGTCGACAACGACGAGACGCATCTGTTCGTGCTGGACGAGAAGCGGATCTACGTCGTGGATCTGAAAGGATGACGGATTGACGATCGATGATCGACGATTGATAATTTCTCTCCCGTTCGAGAATCCGAAAGACATCGTCAATTATCAATCACTCATCGTCAATTCCCATGCGCGTTCTCGTCTTCGGCACGTTCGACCATCTGCATCCCGGCCACCTCTTCGTGCTCCGCAGTGCAGCCGATCGTGGCGAGCTGTTTGTGGTCGTTGCGCGCGATCGGAACGTCGAGCGCATCAAGGGGCGCGTGCCGGATCAGCCGGAGCCGGAGCGGGCAGCGGCCATACGCGCCGCATTTCCGCTGGCGGAAGTCCTGCTGGGGGATGCCGACGATTTCCTCGCTCCTGTTCGGGCGGTGTCGCCGGATCTGATCCTCCTCGGCTACGATCAACGGTTGCCGCCGGGCGTGCGCGAAGAGGATCTCGGCGCGACGGTCGAACGGCTGCCGGCGTTCGAGCCGCATCGGCACAAGAGCAGCTTGGTGCGAGGAGGAATCAAGAGTGCAAAGTCGCGGTGAGCCACCCGGAACCGTTGACTATGTGTAATGAGGTGTTTGCTAACCGCTTACCGCTCTCCGCTTTTCCAAAGCTATTCCTTCATAGCCGCATTTCTGCTATAATTACGAGAAACAATGACAAATTCCCCCGTTCCGCCGGCCGTGCCCACCGCGCAGGAACTTTTCGATGTGCTGATGAAGGACATCGAGCCCGAACTGACGAGCGAGGGGCAGAAGAGGCTGGCGGAGAAGTACGCGAACGAGACGCTGCCCGAGTACGCCGCGCGCCGGCAGCGCTACGAGCTGGCGTTCGCGCAGTACGACGCGGCGTACGAGGAGTACATGGACCGCCTGCAGACGCAGGTGGAACGGTACCGCCGGCATTCGTTCGAGGAAGTGGAGATGGAAGACCGCCAGGAAGAGGAAACGGAGATGAAGAAATTGGATCACATGATCGTGCAATTCGTATGACACATTGTTCTCCCCAGCACCGGCCCGAACGCGAACACCGCCTGATCGCGGTGGCGGGGTTCGAGGATGCGCTCAACGATGCGAATAGAGATGTCAAGAAACTGGAATCGACGCAGAGCAATGAGCAGAAGGAAAAGACGGACGCCGCGCAGGATGGAGCGGATCAGAAACGCGAGAACCTGGAAGCCCTGGTGAAGCAGAAGACCGATGAGCGCCTGGCGAAGGCGAACGACAAACTCGCGGTCACGCGACAGCGGGTGGATGCTGTTCCGCAGGAAGTCGCTGCGTTGAGGCAGAGGAATCAGAAGGAAACAGAGCTTGCCCGTCGCCACAACAAGAACGCCGACGACGCGGCGAACCTCGTGGCCGGCGTGGTGACTGCGGGTGCGGCGCCCGAAGCGAAGACGGTGACGCGTGAGCGATCGAGTGATGTGCAGGTTGCGGCAAATGCGCAGCAAATGCCTGCTCCCGATCAAGCGGAGAAGACCACGCAGATTCCCGATCAACCGACTGTGCAGACGGCGCAGGTGGATGCGGCGAAAGCCGCCGAGGACGCGAATGCTATCGACGCGAAATTAGAGAAGCAGAAAGGGCCGGAAAGCATGGCTGCGTAAGCGGAGGTGGCGACGTGCGTCATCCGGTGTATGGCTGAGCCGATTGTCCGCGCGCAGGCGGATCACATGAAGTTGTTCGTGGTGCATCTCTTGGTGTACCTGGCGGTTGCGGCGGCGCTGATTGCGCTGAATGTCTTAACGGGGATCGGTGTGCTGTGGTTCCTCTGGCCGGTGGGGATTTGGAGTCTGATCATCTTCCTGCACGCCGCATGCACCTTCGTCCTGCGGCGCGCGGTGGTGAGTCCCGAGCAGGAGTCGAAGGCGACGCAGGTGGTGGCGGAGGAGACATGAGGGAAGAACCCAAGATTGCAAGACTGCAAGATTGCAAGGAAGATCCAAGGGAAGAACGCTTGGGATTTGGTTTGGATTCTTGCAGTCTTGCAATCTTGGGGCCTTACCCACGTTCTCTGCTATTCTCCCCCACATGCTCCAACGCTTCGCCGAACACGCCCGCTGGTGGCACATCGCCCTGTTCATCGCCCTCACGTGTCTGCTGCTCTATGGCCCGTCGCTCGCGAACAAGTTCGTGAGCTTGGACGACACGCTGCTCATCACGCAAAACTCCACCGTTCAGGCCTTCACGCCGCAGACGGTGAAGCGCGCGTTCACCACGTACGATCCGGAGCTC